>JADLCA010000168.1 GCA_020847495.1 Candidatus Hydrogenedentota bacterium
GACACCGTCTTTCGCGGAGGCTCTGCACGCCGAGATTCCTATCTCGCCAGCGAAACATGGTGTCTCTCATCCATCAATTGCAGTAGGCGACTCCGGAGTTGGGCGTGAACCGTCGGAAGGGATCCAGCATGGACAATGTTCACGAGAGTGCGATGCGTAGCGTCTGCGTCGCGATAACACTCGCAGGGGTGCTTCTTTTCGCATCCGGTTGCATCGGTGATGAGGCCGCCAACGTGGTTGTGTACACTGCGCTGGACGAGATGTACTCGCAGCCGATCCTCACCGCGTTCACCGAGCAGACGGGCATCATCGTACGTCCCGTCTATGACACGGAGGCCTCGAAAACGACGGGCATGGTCAGCCGCTTGATCGCGGAACGTGACCGCCCCCGTGCAGATGTGTTCTGGAACAACGAGACCGCGCAAACTATCGTGCTCAAGAGCAAAGGCGTCCTCGAAGCCTATCATTCGCCTTCTGCCGAGTCGATTCCGAGCGCGTTCAAGGACCCCGAAGGCTACTGGACCGGATTCGCGGCGCGCGGACGCGTGATCATCTACAACACCGACTTGGTGAAGGTGCCGCCTTCCTCGATACATGACTTGCTCAAACCGGAGTGGGCGGGCCGTGCGGCCATCGCAAAGCCCCTCTTCGGCACTACGGCGACGCATGCCGCGGCGCTCTTTGCCGCCTGGGGCGACGATGACGCGAAATCGTTTTTCCAGGGCCTGAAACAAAACCAGATCGCCATTCTCGCGGGCAACGCCACGGTGCGCGATCAGGTGGCAGCAGGCGAGTACGCCTGGGGTCTCACGGACACCGACGACGCCAACGGCGCGGTCGAAGATGGCCGCCCCGCGAAGTGGCTCTATCCCGACCAAGGCCCCGATGGCCTTGGGACGCTTGTCATCCCCAACACGGTGGCGCTCGTCAAGGGCGCGCCGCACCCGGATGCCGCCAAGAAGCTGATCGACTACCTGCTCAGTCCGCAGGTGGAAGAAGCGCTTTCCAAGATGCGCTCTATACAGATTCCGTTGAATCCCAATGTGAATGCCCCGGAACGAGTCCCCAAAGTCTCGGACACGCGCACCATGGCCGTCACGTTTGAAGACATCGCGGCCCGGATGGAATCCACGGCCGCCTTCGTGAAGGAAGAGTTCTTGCAGTGATGAATGCCCGCTGGATTCACGACGGACGAGGGTATCCGCGTGACGCGTTCGCAAACTGATATCTATACCCGCAGGGCGGCATTGTTGCTCGTGTGTGCTGCCGTGCTGGTCATCGCTGTGCTTCCTGTGGCGATACTGTTCTTGAGGGCCATCGTGACCGACGGCCAACTGAACCTCGATGCCTTTCATACCGTGTTGTCCAGTCCCCGACAGTGGCGTTTGCTGGGAAACAGCCTCATGGTCGCGGGAGGCACGGCGTGTCTGGCCACGCTGATCGGCGCGCCTGCGGGCTACGCGTTGGCCTATGCCCGCGTGCCGGCGCGCCGAACGCTGGCGGCGCTCTTCGCGATCCCTGCGCTCCTTCCTCCGTACGTCCTGGCGACCGCATGGACCACCATGCTGGGCACGAACGGGCTATTCGGTGCCTGGCTTGTCGCCTTCTTGCCCATGGGCCAGGCGCGCCCAAGCCCATTCAGCGTTCCGGGCGTCATCCTGGTATTGGCCTTCACGTATTACCCGCTGGTCGCCTTCGCGACGATGATCGCGTTGGGCCGCTTCGACGGACGGCTTGAGGAAGCCGCCTTGCTCGCGGGCCAGCGTGCGCGGGTGTTTCGCAGCGTCGTCGTACCCTTGACTCTGCCCTCCGTCCTCACAGGAGCGCTGTGCGTGTTCGTGCTCGCGCTGCTGAACTTCTCCGTGCCTTCGCTGATGCAAGTGGACACTTACCCTGTCGAGCTGTACGCATCGAGCGCGACCTATGATTACGCAGCGGCAACGGCCCAATCGCTGCCGCTTCTGGCCCTGTGCTTGATGGCGCTGTGTGCCTGGGCGATGTTTTTGCGGCCCCGCAACGCGTGGCTGACTGGAGCGCGCCGCGAGCGCTCTCTGCGCGTGTCATCGCATATGCGTACCTGGGCCGCCGCCGGGTGCTGGGGTCTCGCGCTGCTCAGCGTGTTCGCGCCGCTCGCATCGCTCTTTGTGCGCTCGCTTCCCCTTCGCACCTACCTCAGCGTTTGGGAAACCGCGCGCGACGAATTCGTTACGAGCCTGCTCGTGGGTGTGCTCTCGGCCACGCTCTTGGCCGGGTTGGCATTCCTCCAATGTACGCTGCTGGGCGGGGGCCGTCGCGCCGCAACGCTTATGTTCGCGGAGTTGCTGCCGTTCGCCGTCACGGGCCCGTTGCTGTCGCTGGGCTCGATCGCGCTGTGGAACCGCGACGGCTTTCCGGGCCTGGTCTACGACAGCATGAACATCGTCGTTCTGGTCTGTGTGGCCCGCTACCTCTTCATCGCGGCGGGTATTCTCGCGGTGGGAGAGCGACGCCTGAATCCCCGGCTTCACGAGGCGGCGCGCGTGCATGGTGTCTCCTGGTGGCGCGGGATGTTCGGCGTCACGCTTCCCCTGCAAGCCCCCTTCTTCGTTGCGTGTTGGGGCCTTGCCTTCGTGTTCGCCGTGGGAGAACTCGACGCGACCGTGCTGGTCTGTCCTCCCGGGAAGACGACGCTCGCAATCCGCCTCTTCACGCTGATGCATTACGGCCCGGATGCGTATGTGGCCGCCTTGAGTCTCATAACCGCAATTGTCATTCTTTGCGCCAGCGCGTGTGCCGCGTGGGCATACGGCCGAATGGGGAACGCGCATGCCGCATCGCATTGAAATCCGTGCCGTCAGTAAATCCTACGGCCCGCGCGTCGTCCTCAGCGAATTCTCGTTGCGGGTAGCCGAGGGAGAATGTGTCACGCTGTGCGGCCCCTCCGGCATTGGCAAGACCACCCTCTTGCGACTCATCGCCGGATTGGAAACGCCGGACGCAGGCGCAGTGAGGATTCATCTGGATGGGGTGGAGCACACGCCGCCGCTCTTGGACGGCGCGGTGGGGATGGTCTTTCAGGATCTGGCCCTCTGGCCGCACATGCGCGCGGCGCGTCACCTGGAATTCGTGTTGCGCGGCCGCGGCCTGACCCGTGCGCAACAGCGCGAGCGCGTCACGGCGCTGCTGGCAATGACGAAACTGACCTCGCTCGCGAGGTCCTTCCCGTATCAGATGTCCGGCGGCGAACAGCAGCGGCTCGCCTTCGCACGCGCCATGGCGACCGCTCCAAGAGTCCTGTTGCTCGACGAGCCCTTCTCCAATTTGGATGCCACGCTTCGTGCGACACTGGTTGAAGAGTTGTGGCGCCTTCAGGGCGAACAGTCCCTCACCACCGTCATTGCCACGCACGACCCGGAGGAGGTCTCCACGCTGTCGGGCCGCGTCGAGAATCTGCCCAATCCTGGTTGAGAGCATTGGCGAAAGCGCGTGTTCCTGGTGGCTCGGTACACCGCTTCGCACCCGTGAGACCCCTCGCTTCTTTCACCGGGTACGCAATTGGTTTATGATCCGGCAGTCGAGCGGGAGAACCCCGTCTTTCGCGCAGGTTCTTGGGAGCGAAATGCGGGGCCTGATTTTGCCCGTCACACGGCGGGCGTTGATAAGGGGAGTGGGGTACGGCATGCGGCCGAGTCTGGAGCGGACGTTTCGCGTGCGGCACTATGAGTGCGACGCGTACGAAATGGTGTATTACACAAACTACCTTCGCTACATTCAGGAAACCGCCATGGACGCGTCGGCCGACGTAGGTTTTGATGCGGCATGGTACACGGCAAATGGGACGTCCTGGCTGGTGCGTGAAACGGAGATCGAGTATCACCGCCTTTTGCGCTATGGCGATTCTGTCCGCGTGAAGACTTGGGTAGAGGATTTCCGGCATGCCATGTCGCGGCGGGCCTACGAATTGCGCGAGGACGCTTCGGGTGCGTTGGCCGCGCGCGCGGCGACGGAATGGGTTTACCTCGACACCGCCAAAGGGAAGCCCGCACGCATTCCCGGGGCGTTCAAAGAGAAGTTCGTCCCGGACGGTCCGCCTCCCGAGCCTGAGAAGCGTCCGCGCTTTCCGGAGCACCCGGTGCCGGAGCAAGGCGTCTTCCGCCAGCGGCGCCGGGTGGAATGGCGCGACATCGACCCCGCGCAGCACGTAAACAACTCCGTCTATCTCGCCTACGCCGAAGACAGTGCCGTGGAAGCGTCGATGGCCGCAGGCTGGACACCGGCCCGCATGCGCGAACAGGGCTTCACCATCCAAGTGCGGCGGCACCGCATCGAGTACAAGCTGCCCGCCGTGCTCGGCGACGATCTGGAGGTGTCCACGTGGCTGGAGAAAATCGGCGAGTCATCGGCAGTGAGACATTACACGATGATCCGCGTATCGGACGGGGTGCTTCTGGCGCGTGCACTCGCCGAGCTGGAGTGGCGTGACGCGCGAACAGGTGAGGCGGTGCCTATGCCACCGCCGTACCGGAGCGCCGTCGGTCCATGAGTTTCGCCAGCATTCAGTACGCCGTGTTTCTCATCACGGTGTACGGACTTTACCGGATGCTGCCGCACCGGCAGCAGAACCTGATGCTGCTGGTGGCCAGTGACATCTTCTATGGCGCGTGGGACTGGCGTTTCCTGAGTCTCATGCTCATTTCGACCGTAATTGACTATGGGGTGGCGCTTCGCCTGCGCACCGCGGAGGCGCCCGGAATCCGCAAGGCTCTTCTTCTCGCCTCCATCTGCACGAATCTGGGGCTTCTCGGTGTCTTCAAGTATTTCAATTTCTTCGCATCATCCCTGGCGGACCTGGCCAGTGCTTTTGGAATCACGCTGCACTGGACCACACTTTCCATCGTGCTGCCGGTGGGGATTTCGTTCTACACTTTTCAGACCTTGAGCTACACGATCGATGTGTACCGCCGTGAATTGGAGGCCACCGATCGCTTCTTCGATTTCGCGCTCTTCGTTTCATTCTTCCCCCAACTGGTGGCGGGCCCCATCGAGCGCGCCAGCCACCTGCTACCGCAGGTGCTGAAGCCGCGCACCATCACCTGGGACCAGACCACGCGCGGGATTTATCTTATCGCGTTCGGACTCTTCAAGAAGGTTGTCGTCGCGGATGGGGTTGCTCATTCGGTGGACACCATCTACAACGCGGGGCTCAATGTCACCTGGGCGGACATCGTACTTGCGACCTACCTGTTCGCGTTGCAGATCTATTGCGATTTCTCCGGCTACTCCGATATCGCGCGCGGCTCCGCGAAGCTCTTGGGGTTCGACATCATGGTGAACTTCCGCTTGCCCTATTTCTCCACGAATCCCAGCGAGTTCTGGCGGCGCTGGCACATCAGTTTATCCACGTGGTTGCGCGATTACCTGTACATCCCGCTCGGCGGCAACCATCACGGAACCGCGAAAACCTATCGCAACCTCATGACAACCATGGTGCTCGGTGGGCTTTGGCACGGCGCGGCCTGGAACTTCGTGCTCTGGGGCATCTTTCAGGGCGCGATACTCTGCATCCACCGCCCCTTCGCCAGAGGCGGAAGAGATGTTCCGCCCCGCGCCAGCCTGAGGACGTTGGCCATGCGGGCTGCACACGTGATCGTCTTCTTTCACGTGACTTGCTACGGATGGCTGTTGTTCCGTGCGCGGTCCTTCGAGCAAATCGCGGCGTACACCACGATGCTGGTAACCGATTTCGGCAACTTCAGCACGTCCATTCCCTTGCCGCCTTTTGCGACACTGCTGGGCGTACCGCTGCTTGTGCTTCTCGACGCCTGCGAGTATCAAAAGGGAACCGCGCAGTTCTACCGGCGCTGGGCCGCGCCCGCACGCGGCCTCCTGTATGCCGCCCTTGCCTTCGTATTTCTCATGGGTACCAGCAATGAACCATCACAATTCATCTACTTCCAGTTCTGAGTCTGGTACCCGCACGCGGTTGCGCGCCAACATCAAGGCCGCTCTGTGGACCATCTTCTTCCTCGTTCTCATGGACGCGGCGGCCAATCTTCTCTTTCCCTATCCAGCAGACCCTCACGCCACGCCGAACTCCTTGCAGCGCTATTTCGAGTACGGGCGTTCGACCGAGGGCAAGCTGCCGCGCATCATCGGCTCCACGGACGACACGACGGCCCCGATAGGATTCGCGGGTTGGTTAGACCCGAGCGACTGGTCGACGCAACCGCAGGCCCCCCCGCAACCAGACGGCGTCCTCATGGCCGTGTACGGCATGTCTTTTGCCGCAGATGCGGGGAAAGGGGTGTGCGCAATCGATCCGCGTTTCGCAATGCGTTTTATCGGCGGGCCGTCGGCGCCACCCAATTTTGCCTATGCCGCATACGAACTGGACCGCGGCAACTCTTCTGCCAAGGTGGCGGTTCTTGCCGTGCTCGCATCAAGCGTTCGCGGCATGGAGACCCTTACCGGGATGACGATGAACTTCGAGCAGCCGTATCCTTTTACGTATCCCATCTATCGATTGCAGGAGGGCGCGCTGAAAGCGGAGTGGCCGCAGGTCCGTTCTCTCCCCGAACTACGCGGGGCCTTGGCTGACCCCGCGCAATGGAACCCCTTCGTCGAGCAGCTTTCCGTGCATGATCGCTACTACAGCCCCCTGCTCTTCGACCGCACCCCGCTGGACCATTCCGCAATCGTGCGCATGGTCCGCCGCGCCTGGGCCCAGCGCCGCGACACGCAGATTGTGGAGTCCCTGCGCGATGCCGGGGGATTCAAGGAATCGGCCTCCGTGGTTCCCGTGCTGCGCGCCATGGTGAAGAGCTTTGCGGCGTCGTGCAGGGCGGACGGGATGCTGCCCGTTGTGTACCTCGTCAACGACCGCGGGTACTCGGACCACCTGTACCGGCTGCTCGCGCCCACCCTCGATTCGGAGGGTATTCCGTACGTGAGCACACACACGTACGCGCCTGCGGACAACCCCGCCAACTTCATTGGGGACGGCCATTTCACCGAGGCAGCCAATGCCGAAATCGTCGCGGCCATGCATGCATTGATCGTCAAAGGGCTGCCGGTGCCACTTGCGGAAAACGGCGATCTCCTGAGAGAATAGGAGCGTACGGATACCGGCTTCCCGCTGCTGGTTGCGTCCCGCCGGCAGGGCAAAGGTCAAACACACCATGTTGCGAGTTCTGGTCTTGTGCGCGCGTGACTGGCGGCATCCCCTGGCCGCGGGCATGGAGCACTACACCCACGAGGTGTTCAGCCGGATCGCGGGGCAGGGTCATTACGTCGCCTGGCTCTGCCAGAACCATGGCGGCCTTCCCTTCGGACGGACTCGTGCCCAGAGTATTGAGTTCATCGACGGCATCCAGGTTGCCCGCCTCGGATCCCGGATGCTGTACCGGCCCATGGTCGGGTTGTTCTTCTCGCGCCTGTCCAAGCCAGGCGAGGCCGTCCGGCAGTTCGATGTGATTGTGGACTGCGTGAATGGCCGGCCATTTCCCGCCGGCAAATACACGGCTACGCCCGTGGTCCCGGTTATCTTCAACCTGGCGTCGAGCATACAGGTCCCTTCCGACCCTCCCGGGCCGGTTGTCGCGCCTAGTGAAGAGGCCTTCCGGCAACTCCGCGATGTGGGTATCCCCAAGCGCTGTATCATCCGGGTCCCATTCGCGCCCACGTCATTTGAGAGGTCATTCGAGGAATCCGAAAGTACACGCACCAGGCTGGTGACTTTCAGCCGTTCGTCTCAACCGCTCGGGCGCGCGCTCAAACGGATGAGGAGGAATGGGTTTGTCCCTGAGGTAGACTCCTTCGGAGCGGGCGGCGGGCTGCACGCGGGAAAAAACTCGGGGATTTCAGACGTATCCGTGGCACTTGGGCAAGCCCGCGTGGCTTACTGCGGCGAAGGGTTTGAATGGCAGGCGCTCACCTTATCCGCCCTCGGCATTCCGTGTGTTTGCCCTCATACCGCAGCAGGCCGCGAGTACGTCGAGCACGGAAAGACGGGATTCTTGCACCGCCCCCGGGATGCGGCTCACCTTGCCGATTTGCTGGAAACGCTGCTCACGGATGAACTCCAGTACAAACGCATGGCCCGCGCGGCCCGCGACCATGCCAATCAGCACTCCTGGGACCGGTCCGCCAGCCTTCTCCTCGCCGCTCTGGAAAATCTCTGCGTGGTTCCCATGCGTGAACCACTTGTGCCCGTCTAAGGGAGCACGGCCTGGTTCTGGTCAATGCGTAAGGAGCAGCAAACGCCACGGCGCTGCACTAATCAGGATTTCTCACACGCACACACGGCAGTTCTCTCAATCCCAGTTGAATCAGCAGTTTCCAAGACCCTGGCACGTCCTTCTTGCTTACACGACGTGCGTGCGAGAAATCCTCTCGAGTGAGCCTGTAGACCATTGCTGGATCATATCTCACCGCCCGCTACGCGGGGGGGCGGTGAGGCATGCGGCCTAAGTTTCTATTTATCAGTAGTTTATGACCAGATTGCGTCACGAGTATGGATTTGCGGATGCGCATATGCAATTAAATCGCGGGAGATTTCTTTACAAATTGACTGTGTAACGTTATAATCTTATATTGGTAGTTTCATTGGAGAGCAATCAACCAAGGAGGATACGCTCATGAAGTCAAAGTCCCTTCCAATGATGGCGGAATCCACGTTCGACCTGTGCTCGTTTCTGGAACCGCTGGCCCCGTTGTTTGCGCTGATCGAACAGATCTTCTCGTTCTTCGGGGTCGAAATCGACATCCTCGGCTTACTCGGTTGCGGGGAAGAAAGCGAATAGATCAGGAGTTCTGAACTCTCAGATCGTAGTGAAATTGCTTTGACAGAGGTCCGGGGTGTTTACCGCATCCCGGACCACGTGTATTTTGGTCTGCTGTGGTATGCTGGGGCGTATCCTTTTCAGGGTGTCTGGTGCGATGAGCGACACGAACGAAACTGACACGCCTCCGGGTCCTGTCACTCCTGCGCGGCCGTTGCCGGAATCCCGGCCGGGTTCGGGCGGCGCTGTTGCGTTCCTGGCCGGCGGTCTGGCGGCGCTGAGCGCGCTATGCATGTTTGCGGCCCGAGGCATTGAGAGTCCGGCCGTAAGCGTCTGGCACCTGCCCATCATCCACCCGGGTTCAATCTATCGCATGCCCCTTCTCACGGAATGGCTTGCCGAAGCGGCATCGTTCCTGCCCGTCGAATCGCGCACGGCCGTTTTCATGTTCTTCCATCTACTGACCGGAGCACTGTCATGCGGAGTACTTGCGGCCATCGCCGCGTCCGCCGTGTCGTGGAAGGCCACCCGGTGGGAGGCCCTTGCCTGCGGATGGGGTGCCGGGCTGATTTTTGCGGCCACGATGGCATGGCATTCAGCCGCAACCACGTGTTCTCCGGCCGTTGTCACGGTCTTTCTGACCCTGCTTGCGTTCCGCGTTGTTCTTGACCCGGACAAATCTCTGGACAGCCGCGGGGTCGTCACCGCATCGCTTTTGATGGGCCTCGCATCGGCCAACGATCCAGCATTCGGGGTGCTTGCCTTTCTGCTCCTGGTGGTTTCTTTGGGGCTTGCCCCCCCAGCGCTGTCCGCCGTGCGCCTTATCTTCGTGTATGCGTGCGGTTTCGCGGCGCTGGCCTGTCTTCCTATTGTGGAATCTCTGTTGCGCGGGGAGACCTTCGCGGAGTTCTTGTCTCACGCGCTGGCCACGCCCTATCCCACAGTGGGCGATGCGTTGCCTCACATGGGGTATCTGCCGGAGCTTTTGACCGAACTCCCCTTGGCGACGCTTGCGGTGGCGCCACTGGGTCTAGTGCTTCTGCTGCGCCGTGATGGCCGGGGCGCGCCACTGGTTTGGGCTTTGGTCTTTCTGGCCATGGGACCATTCCTCCCATCTCTCACCAACCACACAACGGACCCAACCGTTCTGAACAGCAGTGATGGCCCGCAGGCGATGGTGCTTGCTGCTGCAGTGCTCTTTGCCGTGTGGGGCTTGACCGCCATCCTCGGGACGTTGCTGCGCAGACCGGGTCGCGGTTTGCTCGCCGTTGCGGCCATCCTGGTGGCATCGGGCTTCCTGGCGGCCAATCACTGGAAGCACCAGCGCGGTTCCGCGGGAGACGCTCCGCTTGAGATCGCCCGCGCCATCCTGGCGGACTGTCCCGAGAACGCCATCCTCGTGGCAGGTGACGCGCGGATCTACTCGTTGCTATGCGCGGCCCAGACCCTGGGTTCGGCGGGGTCCGGTGTAACGCTCGTGCCCGGTGACGCGCTGGAGGCAGGGCATTCCCGGGAACGCCTGCGGACCGAGCATCTCCACGCCGTTGTGCTGAATGACGATTTTCCGCCCGCCGACGCCGAGGTGCGCTGGTACCGCGAGCGGCCACTCGAGATGGCCACCCTGCACGCCAACGACCGGCAGCTTGGCGAGGGGTTCGGACTCCGCGCCCTCGCGCTGTGGGAACTCACGCGGGACAATTTCGCGTTGCGGCCCGTATGCTTCGCTGGGGAGCAGGCGTCATGGCTTACCGCACGCGCCCAGCAGAACGGACTCGTCCTGGTCTTTCCTCGACAAGAGGAAAGCCGGTCGGCTTCTCTCCAGTACGTCAAGACATTGGAAAGTGAGGACCGCCTGGAATCGCTCGACCCGGAAACGAGCGAGGTGCTCGCCTCGCTGCTTCTGCCGGTTTCGGAGGCGGCCCGCCGCCAGGGCGATGCAGCACAGGCATCGGCTGTGGCCGCGCTCGCGCGAAAGGCTGCGGGGTCCAATCCCGCGGTCTGGTTGTGTTCGGCCCGGGCCGCCGCGCGGGGGGGCGAGCGGGAAACGGCCAGCTCGTTCGTGGAACGCTACCTTATGTTGCGGCCTGACCCGGACAGTGCGGCGCGGCTGGCTGTCCAGGAGGATCTCCTTCGCAACGCGCTGGCGACCGATTACGCGAATCTGATGAGAAGCTCTGTCGTGTCGGAGCCGGACCCCGTGTTGCGGAGCCAGTTGACCGCCCAGCTTCTATCGCTGGACGAGTTGTCTGTCCTGGCCGAAGGCTTTGCGGCCGTCCGAAACCGGTATGAGGGCATGCGCGACGCGCAGAGCCGTTACGTGCGCATCCGTGGCGTGCAGGCGTTGTGCGACGGCGCCGCGTTTCTCACCCAATTGGGAAAACTGAGAGAGGCGCGGGACGAACTGAGCACCGCCATTTCACTCGACATCTTCAGCGTCAGGGACCGCCTGAACAATGACCCGCAGTTCAGCCTGCTTCGCGTCGAGACTTCCGCCCGGAACGCGGTGGATAGCTGACCTCGCCGCATTCGCCCCCCAGCGCCACCCATCCCGGTTGCGAACCGGTCTCCCCTTTTCCGGGAGGCCCGCTTTCGCGTAGTATAGGGGCCGGTTCTTTGCTGACAGACAAAACAGGGAAGTGAGTATGCGGCTTCTTGATTATTACTGGAATATTCTTCTCCAATGGGTGGTTGATTGGTTCACCTATTTTACGGATGTTGAAGTAACCGGCGTCGCGCTCCTCCTGACGAAGATCGTTCTCACGCTGATCGTGTTGTACGCGATTCTCGGCGCCTTCAAGTGGATTCGCAAGCTGGTACGGAGCGGGTTCCGGGGCGGCCTGAGTGCCGACGGCCTTATCGACATGGCCGATATCCGGGCTCTCAAAGCCCATCAGGACGGTGAATCCAAGGCGGTTCCCGTGCAACAGCCCAAGGAAGTGGAGGCGGCAGTCGCGCAGCTCAAGAAGGGCCGCGACTACGACGGCATGGCCGAGCTGTATGCATCGGCGGGCCGCCACAAGGAGGCTGCCAAGTACTACGCGAAGGCGGGGCGCCGCCGGAACGCGGCCATCGAACTGGGCAAAGCGGGCAAACCGCTCAAGGCGGCGCGCATCTTGCTAAAGGAAGCGGATTTCGCGGACGCGGCCCAGTATTTCTCCGAGGCGGGGCGTCATCTGGATGCCGCCAAAGCATACGTCCGCGCGGACAAGTCCGCTCTTGCCGCCGCGAGTTTTGCGCAGGCACAGGACTTTGCAAAGGCCGCCAGCATCTACACCGTGTATTTCACCAATCCGCCGGACACGACCGAGGCCCAGGTGGCCGCGGCCGATCGTTGCTATGCCATGCTTAACAGTGAGATGGGGAGGGCCCGAATCTCCGCAGATCAGCGCCGGGCGTTGCTGCCGCACGTGGCGGCGCGATTCGAGAAAGCGGAACGCTTCGATTTGGCCGCGGCGCTTTTCAAGGAGAGCGGCGATCTCGTGCGCGCCGGCGAGGTCTATCTGCTGGCCGGCAAGCTCGAAGAAGCGGCTCACTGCATGAAGCAAGCCGGAAAGGACAAGGAGGCGGCCCGGATCGCCGGGCGTTACCAACAATCAAAAGGCAATTGGCGGGAGGCCGCGGCGGCTTTCGCGCAAGCCGGGGACTACCTTTCCGCGGGTGAGATGTTCGCGAAGGCATCCGATGCCGTGCGCGCGGGCGAGTGCTTCGAGCGTAGCGGCGAGTTCTACCGCGCGGGTGTCGCGTACGCGCACGCGGCCCGTTACGAGCAGGCCATTCGTGTGCTTCAGAAAGTCACGGACAAGCACGCGCAGTTCGATGTCTCCCGGGCCATGCTGGGCCGCTGCTTCTATGAGTTGCACGACTACGCGCACTGCGCCGCCGCGCTCGACAACCACTTGACCGGCAAGCGCGTGGACACGCAGAACATCGAATATTTCTACATGCTGGCGTTGGCGTTCGAGCAACTTGGCAAGTTGGACAACTCCCGCGAGATTCTCTACAAGATCCGCACGGTGAACGTAGGGTTTCGCGACGTCGCGGATCGCATCTCGAGCATATCCTCGCGCATCTCGATGGCGGCCAGCGCGACGCCGCTCACGCCCGCTCCAGGAAGCAGTACTGGCGCCGCGGGCGCCACGCACGCAGGATCGGACGCACCCACTCAGGTCATGCAGTCGGTCGAGTCGTCGCTCGGAGGGCGTTACGTGCTCGAGAAGGAGTTGGGGCGTGGCGGGATGGGTGTCGTATACCTTGCGCGCGACAGCCAGCTCGAACGCCCGGTGGCGCTCAAGTTCTTGGGTAGCCTGGTGGACAGCTCAGAGGAATTTCGCGAGCGGTTCGTCCGCGAGGCGAGAACGGCGGCCCGCATTTCGCATCCCAACATCATCAGCATCTACGACATCAGCGCGAGCGTGGGCAAAGCCTACATCGCGATGGAGTATGTCGACGGGCCCAGTCTCCATAAGCTGCTGGGCCAGCGCGGCAAGATGAAGCCGCGGGAAGCGGTCAATGTGGTGGTTCAGGCGTGCGGCGCGTTGGCGGCCATCCACGACGAGGGGATCATCCACCGCGACATCAAGCCCGACAACATCCTGATCGCCAAGGGCGGTCTTGTGAAGCTCACCGATTTCGGGCTGGCCAAGGCGGAAGACTCGCGCATGACCCGCACGGGCGTGGTCATGGGCACGCCAAGCTACATGTCTCCGGAGCAGGTCCTTGGCAAGGACGCGGATGCCCGGAGCGACA
>JADLCA010000169.1 GCA_020847495.1 Candidatus Hydrogenedentota bacterium
GAATGGACGTTTCGGTGGTGAGGGTGTAGTTGTAGCCGAGGGAACTCTTGTATTCGAGTTCGACGTAGTAGGCGACGTGGCCTTCGGCGGGGGCCTCGACTTTACCGCGAATGACGCCATCCGGATCGGGGGTGAGGGAACTGCTGGTCCAGGCGGGGCCGATGGTCTGGAGCCGGAAGTCGAGTGCGGGGGCTTTGGCCATCCAAAGGCGCACGGCAAGAGGGGGTGTTTCGGGCCTCACTTCAAAGCTGCCATCGCTGTTCAGAGCCCAGGTGAACGAGGGCCTCGGAGTGTCGGTGAGGATGTCGTTGTAGAAGGCGGCCAAGGCTTTGATGGTGTCGGCGCTATCGTTCACACCGTGGTCGGCGTTGGCTTCATAGCGTATGTGTTTTTCGCCTTTGAGGCCGGGGAAGTATAGATTCGCGGCCTCGACCGTCCAATACTGATCGCCGGAGCCCAGGAGTACGAGCTTGGGCAGGGTCAACGTGTCGCGGTATTCGTAGGGGTCCACGATCTTCAGGAGGTCCTGACCCTTGCTGGTGCCGATTCGGTCCTGGATTTTGAAGTCCGTATAGTCCTGGATAGCTTCGCTGTACTGGCCGTAGTAGGCCATCTGGCGCTTCATCTGCTCATCGAGATTCAGCATGTCGATCACAATGGGGGCGATGGCGACGACGCGCGGGTCCACGGTAGCCGTGAGCCAGGTGGTCCAGCCGCGTTTAGAGGCGCCCGTCACGACGAAGTGTTTCACCGGAGTCTTCTTCTCCGCGCGCGAACCGCAGAAATCCTGGATCGAGTCCATAGCGCGCACGGCGCTCTTCACCATGGGACACAGCAGCGGCCAGGAGGGGTCGCCGGTTTCAAGGTACTTGTTGTAGGTGTAGGCGATGATCTCGTCTTCGGTGCGAGTGCGGGACTCATCCTTGAACGAAACGGGTTCACACGGAACCCCCTGCAATATCGCGACGACGGACTTGGTCTGCATCGCAATCATTGCGATGGGCGGGGGCACGTCGGTGGGGATCTTGTCGTGGCGGTTGTTGCCCCCGGAAACGAGGAGGAGCGCGGTGTCGTGGACGACATTGTCGGGCACGACGACAGTGACCCAGTGCTCCCACTTGGACGGTGCGACATCGCCTTCGCGCCAGGTCTGCGAAGTCATGTCGAGCACGTGGGCCGTCATACCTTGCATGGGGATCGTCTGCACGGCCTGGTAGCGGTAGGAAGGGTCAGGACGGTCGACGTAGTCCTGGAGTCCGCCCGCGCCGGCGAGTTGAATCAGAAGAAAGCCGGCGATTGCCATGCAGACAGTAAATGGACGATGCTTCATCACGACAGAATCCCCCTGTTTCGCAGATGACTTCCTGACGGGCTGCCAGGCTAATGCTCTAATCGCGCGTGAGTTCCCCGGGTGCGCCATCCCAGGCGCCCGACGGGCCGAAGTCGTAGCGGTACGTCTCCCGGCCGGCAACGTCGGTGCGTATGGTTGCCGAGGCGGCTTCCGCCTCCACGCGGTTGGTCACGCGCGGGCTCTGGTAGACGCGATACTCGTATTGAATGTAACCCACGTAGCCGCGTTCGCCATAGGAGGTCCGGGTGAGAGGACGCGCATCCATTGGGCGATAGGTTTCGTAGGTTTTGACTTCCTTGTAGTACTTGCCGGAGAGGTTACCTTCCTCCTGGAACTTGACCTCGCCGTGGCGGCGTTCGAGGTTCATCCGCTTCAGCTCGGTTTTGCCAACGTTGTCGAGGCGGCTCATGACTTTGTCGGTGCCGCTTTCGTAGCCTTCGGGCTTTTCGCCGATCCCGAAGTCGTACTTGACCTTTTCAACCACGCTGCCACTGTCCGAGGCGCAGGAAGCCATCAGGATGCAGACGAACACCGCGCAGACAATTCTCACCGGAGAGACTCCTTGTAGGCGGCCGGACGGCCGAAATATGTGCTTTCGAGGTTACGCACGCGCAACGAATAATCTTACCGCAGCGGGGGATGGCGATCAATTCGGCGAACGAATTGGACCGATGAGGTGGATTTGGCAGACCGCTAACGGATGAAATCCAGCAGGCTGGGCTGGATGACTTGCGCGGCGGCGCTCAGGGCGGCCTGGAACGCGTTGCTCTGTGCGTTGAGGCTGATGACCACTTCGGCGAAGTCGGCGTCGATGGAATCCGAGAGCAGTTCCTCAAGCTGGATTTGGAAGTCCTCCAATTCCAGTTCGGTGCGTTCGAGGCGGTTCTGGACGGCGCCGACCCGGGACATGGCCTGGCTGAGCTGCTGACGTTCGGTTTCGAGTTCCGTCAGGCGGGCATCCTGCAGGCTGGCCTGATCGCCGGAGAGGAGGTTGTCGCGAATATCGATCAGGGTTTGGAAGATATCCTGGGAACCTTGGAAGACCGTCGAACCGGGTTCGTTTGTGGTGACCGTGATGCCATCGCCTACCGCAATCTCAATGTCCTCGGTGTTGCCCTGGTATGTGACCGCGGTGATGTCGCCGTTGGCGTCGCGGGTGACGTCGAACGCTGGGGTGGTGGTGCGGGTGCCGCCGAAGATGTACAGGCTGCCCGTCTGGTGGTTGGCGGTATTGACGGCGGCTTCGAGGATTTGGTTGATTTCCTCGGCGAGGGCGTCGAGGGAGGTTTGATCGTTGGTGCCGTTGGCTCCTTGAAGGGTGAGTTCGCGGGCGCGCAGGAGGTTGTCGGACATGGTCTGAATCGCCGTGACGGTCTCCTCAAGGCGCGGGCTGACCGTGGAGATGTTCTCCAGATACTGTTCGTTTTTCGCGATGGACGCGCGTGTATTGATCGCGCGTCGCGCGTCGATGGGCTTGTCGGAAGGGGTGTTGACGCGCAGGCCCGTGGAGAGTTGCGTCTGCAATTCGAGGATGCGGCGGCTCTGATTCTGGATATTGGTGAGGGCCCGCTGTGCGAGAATGCCTTGCGTGACACGAAGAACACCCATGGTAGCGGCCCTACCCTCTATGGTCCACGAGCACGGGTTGCTCGGTGCGCGCGGCATAATCCGAGCCGTTGCGGTTGTAGCCCGTTCGGGACGTCTGATGTTCGCTCCGGAGCGCGTCAATCAGACTGTCATTGATGCGTTTCGAGCGGCGCATCACTTTGGCGTTTGCGCGAACGGCGCGTCGCGTCTCTTCGACGGTCTGTTGCATACGGAGCTGGATATCGCGCAGGCGGGTCTTCCAAGGCTCGGGGGTCGCGGCGACGAGATGGGTCATGGTCTGCTCCTGGGGAGGCAGACCGAAGTGCTCGACGATGGGTTTGAGGGTTTCATGGCGCTTGGTCTGTGCCTGGATCGACTCGCGTATGAGGGCTGACAGGGCTTCGGTGCGGGCGGAGATGGCATCGATATCGCGCACGAAGACGGCTTCGCGCTGGGCGTTACACACCGCCAGCACGTTTCCCTGGCGTTCGATCTCGTCGTCGAGCAGGTTGCAGAGGGTTTCCAGTAGTTTTTCCACGAGCGTATACTCCGTCTCGCCTCTTTATCGGCACGCGCGGCCGTCCACTTAAGTGGACAGGTCGAGCAAGGCGTTCAATCCCCCATCCCGCTGATGGAGCTGTTCGCGAACCATCTTCGCAATGCCCAACTGTCCGCTTCTGGCGACTTCACCACTCAGCGCGTCATTGAGCATGTCGCGTTGGAAGTCCGAGGCGAGTCCGCTGTCGAACAAGCCGTCCTCAGGGACTGTCGCCTGCATTTCCTGGAGGAGCAGGTAGGCGAAGAAGTGCTCCAACTCCTCGGCAGCCGCCGACTCACGCGATGCCTGGCTGAGGGCGGCCTCGGTGCGAACGGTGAAGGGTGTCGCGAGCGGGTTGACGTACAGCATTACATGATCTCCAGGTCCGCGTCGAGGGCGCCGGCTTCACGGAGGGCTTGGAAGATCGAGATCATGTCGCGGGGTGTGACTTTCAGGCGGTTGAGCGCTTTGGCAACTGAAGCGGCGGAAGTTCCGTTCACGGGCATCAGGGAGCCGGGCTCTTCGACTGCGAGCAGATCGGTGGTGGCGGTCACGACGGTTTCACCTTCGGAGAGTGGCGCGGGCTGGCTGACAGCGGGTGTCGTCGCGACTTCGATAGTCAGATTGCCGTGGGCCACCTGGCACGGTTTGATCATGACGTCGCCGCCGACGACGAGGGTGCCGGTTCTCTCGTTGATGACGACGCGCGCGGGGAGCGACGCTTCTACCTGGATCTCTTCGACCTTGGCAATAAAGCTGATGAGTTGGCTTTGCTCATCCTTGGGGATTCGCACGTTGATAGTGCTGGCGCTGAGCGCGTCCGCGGACCCGACGCCGAACTCACCGTCGATTGCAAGCCGCACGTTTTCAGCGGTTTGAAAGTCAGCGCGTTTCAATTGCAGGACGATGCGCTCGCCGTCGGTGATCGTGGAAGGGATCTCGCGTTCGATGTAGGCTCCCATGGGAACGCGGCCTGCGGTGGTGTGGTTCTTGCGCACGGCGGCGCCGCCGCCTCCTCCCCCACCTTCGGCGTTAAAACCACCGACGGAAACTGGACCTTGAGCAAGCGCGTAGACGGTGCTGTCTGCCCCTGCCGGCCCTGGACCGTAGAGGTAAGTCTCTGTCAAGGTACCGCCTTCGAGGCTCTCGCAATCGCCGATGGAGTTGACGCGGACGTCGATGCGGGTACCTTCTTTCGCGAAGGCGGGGAAGGTGGCGTCGACAACCACGACGGCTGTGTTCTCGGAAATCAGATCGTCGAGTTTGTCGACCTCGATGTCGAAGCGGTCGAGCATGCGCAATTGACGGCGCACCGCATCCACGCTCTTGTCGCCGGTTCCAGCCAGACCGACTACGAGACCCACGCCCTTGAGCGGGTTGCCTCGGGCGCCTTGGATTTCGCAGATGTCCTTGATGCGTGCCGCATGGGCGGTAGCCTGTGGCAAGGCCAGTGCGGCGAGCAGTGCAAGTAACCGGAATGCCGTGTTCATACTGTTCCTCGCAGTCATCAGTACGGTGAGAACCAATCCAGGAAGCGCGTGACCAGACCGCGGCGCTGGTTGTTCCAGAGTGGGCCTTTGCCCTTGAGTTCCACGATCGCGTTAGCGATCTGGGTGGAATCGACGGTGTTCTCGGGGGTCACGTCACGGGAGCGGACGATACCTTTGACGAAGATGCGCGAGTCTTCACGGTTGACCGTGACAGTCTTCTCGCCTTGAAGTTCCACATTGCCATTGGGCTGGACACCGGTCACGGTGCAGGTGATGGTGGTGATTAATCGGTTTGTGCGCTTCGTCTGGCCGGTGGTCCGCTGCTCGTTTTCGGTTTCCAATTGCCAGTTGGGCAGTTTCTCGGGGTCCAACAGGCCCAACCCGTTTGGCTTGGGAGACACGAGAAAGGAATTCGAGTCCGCATCGGCAGTGGACTGAACGTCCGATTCTTTCTTGGTGTTGGTGTTGGCGTCGGTTTGCGCTTCAATGGACTCGCGGACGAGCACGGTGATGATGTCGCCTTTCTGAAAGCGGGACTTCTTCATCGAGACCAAGGTGCCCTGCTTTGCGACGTCCTGCGTGAAGAGCGAATCGCCCAAGGCAGTGCTTGCGGTCACAAACCCGAGCAGGGCCAGCATCGCGAATCGCATGAGGTGACTCTCCCTATTCGACGACGACTACGCCGTCGCCTCGAACGGTTCCCTGGAATTCCTCTTTGGAATCCGGATTCATGCAGACAATGACATCCCCCGCGCAGGCATTCATGAGGGCGCGCGCCTGGGACCGGACCACAAGCCCGCCCGCCTTGGCCTCGACGGTGATGTTTTGGTTGCGTTTCACAAGCTGGCGCGGGGCGAGCTGGCGCGCAGTGATGATCTGCCCGGGAAAGATGGTGCTGCGGGCCACCTGACCAGCCACCTCGTCCATACGCGATAGCGCGGTACCCTTGAGGGTGGACATGGCGCGTTTTTCGACCTGGATATCCGAGGCGGATATCAGCTTGCCTCGTGGAATGTCCGTGGCGGCAACCAGCACGTCGGCGTAGGCCTCGATTTGGGCGCGGACGAGGATTGTGCGCTTGACCACTCCGTCAACCTGGACTTCGCCGCGGAACACGCCGGGACCAACCCAACGGTACTGCGGGTTTGGCCACCAGCGAATCTCCAGGAGGCCGTCGGGCACCATGATCTCCTGCGTAGGCACCGCGATGTCGATGCTCGTATCATTGGGGTCCCAGGGCATCTCGCTTTCGATGAAGGTGCGGAGTTCCGCGGACATCATGTCGGGGGTCAACTCGTTGTGCAGGGTGGTCGCGACCGTGCTGGCAGGTCCTGAGAACTCCAGGGAGTCGACGGGCAGGCCAGCGGTCGCGATACGCGACTTCAACATCGCGGTGTCGAATTTCTTGGAGCTGCCGGGCACGGCGGCGGGCGCGAGTTCCACAAGGGACAATGCTTCGGCGTGGTCGCCCTGGATATCCGCGATGTCGCCGAGCGTGACATTGGGGCCTTTGACGTACGCCTCGCCTTTGAGTGTGACGGTGTCGGCGGCACCCAAGGCGGCGATGGCAAGCGCCACCACGATGCCTGCGAGAACCTTGCTCATCTCGTGCCTCCCCTACCGCCTGTTAGCGCCGTACGTTGTTCGCGGTTTGCAGCATCTCGTCGGATGTCTGGATGACTTTTGAGTTCGCTTCATAGGCGCGCTGGGCAATAATGAGATTGAGGATCTCCTCCACGACCTGGACGTTGGAGTTCTCCAGGAATCCTTGAGCGAGCAGACCGTTGCCATCAATGCCGGGCTCGCCCGGAATGGGCGCGCCGGACGCCTCGGTCTCCAGCAGAATGTTGTGTCCCATGCGCGCGTCCAAGCCGCCGTTGTTGATGAAACGGACCAACTGGATGGTGCCCAGATTGGTCGGTGTCGGCGATGCCTGTGTCGTGGCTTCGACCACTCCGTCCGGTCCGATACTCACGGTCACCGCGTCCACCGGAATGGTGATCGCGGGTGTCAGGACGTATCCATCCACGGTGACCATCGTGCCATTGTTATTGACGCGGAAGCTGCCGTCGCGGGTGTACCCCGTCGTACCATCCGGGAGGTCGACCTGAAAGAAACCTTCGCCTTCGATACCGATGTCCAGTGTGTTGCCTTGGACGAGGTTTCCTTGGGTGAACTGCTTGGCAACCGAACCAAGCCGCACGCCGTGACCAATCTGGATGCCTTCGGGGAGGATTTCGCCCGCGCCAGTCTGGGTGCCCGCTGGCCGGACAGTTTCGTAGAACAGGTCTTTGAAATTGACGCGGCTCTTCTTGAACCCTGTGGTGTTCACATTGGCGAGATTATTTGCGATGGTGTCGATATTTGTCTGCTGTCCCACCATTCCCGTGGCCGCGGTGAACAATGCCCGGATCATGCGTCATGCTCCTTTGCTAGGCCGGTGCGCCCACATCGCTGATAAGCCGCCCCATGGTTTCATCGACGGCATTGATGACCTTTTGATTCGCCGTATACGCTCGTACGCCGAGAATCATCTGGGCCATCTCGGCGGGTACTTGAACGTTGGAGGCCTCGAGTGACTTACCGGCCACGGACGTTTCCGTCGCGGGGGCGGACTGGGCGAGAGCTTGCTCAGATGC
>JADLCA010000170.1 GCA_020847495.1 Candidatus Hydrogenedentota bacterium
CGGTCGAAGCGGGTCCGCACACACTTTACAATAGTGTAGAATATAGCATATCCGGCGAGATACCCGCAAACGAGTTACGAACCGGAAACGCGCTGCGGAATGTCCGGAGTCGATAGTCCGGCAGCCGGGGACCTACGAGGGCACACCGCCCAAGGCCTCCGACTCCCGGATGATCTCCTGGTGAATCGCCCGAAGGGCCTCCGTCATGCGGGCTGTCCGGTTGGGCTCCGCCTGCGCCAGATTTCGATCTTCGTTCGGGTCTTCCCGCAAATTGTATAGCTCAAGCGAATCAAGCGAAGCGCCGGCCAGGATCTTCCAGTCCCCTTGCCTCATGGCAACTTTTGCGTTGCTCAGGGCCCGGTCGTAGCGCCAGTACAAGGGACGCTCGCGCTGGATGCTCCCCCCGCGCAGGAGGGGCGAGAAGTCGGCCCCATCAATGGGATGGGCTGTGGGCACGTCCACTCCCGCCAATGCGCACAGCGTTGGCAGCAGGTCCGTGCCGTTGACCGGCTCCTCGCTGGTGCTATTTGCCCGGATGCGGCCAGGCCAACGCACGATGCCGGGCACGCGTATGCCGCCCTCATGCAGGTGCAATTTCATGCCGCGCAAGCTGCCCGGGGAACCATGGGAGCGTTCCGCGCCCCTGTACCGGTTCAGCGTCTCCGGACCGTTGTCGCTCGTGAACATCACGAACGTGTTGTCCCGCAGACCTCGGATGTCCAAGGCGTCCATCAAGCGGCCTGCCTCGAAGTCCATTTGGGTCACGTTCCCGTAGTAGATGCGCTTTGACTCATCCGGTTCCCGCGCGTATATGTCCTGGAACTCCGGCGCCGTGGCGATGGGCTCGTGAGGGGAGTGAAACCATACGAACAGGAGGAATGGCGCGTCATGTGCGTTGTCCAGGAACCGGATGGCTTCATCAACGATGAGAGTGCTGGAGTACCCTTCAAGCGGGCCAACCGGCTCCCCGTTTCGGATGAAGTTGCCGGGGTTGTGGTGGGAAGGCTGCGCGTTATTCTGCGTCGAGAACCAGTGACCGAATCCGTGGCCGCCGGGCGTCGGTTGGGTTCCGTCCATCGTGCCTGAACAATGCCACTTGCCGCTGTGGCACGTCTGGTATCCCGCGTCGCGCAGCAGGGCCGCCACCGTGGCTTCGTTCCGTTGAAGGTGAATGGGCGAACCTTCGGGTATCCAATCAGGAATGTTGCACCGGTAGGGATTCCGGCCCGTCAGCATACCTGCCCGCGAAGGCGAGCAAACAGGAGCCGCCGCGTAGCAATCCGTCAGGCGCAAGCCCTCGCGCGCGAGCTGATCAAGGCGTGTCGTTTCGATGGTGGAATGTCCGAAGCATCCGAGGTCGCCGTAACCCAAGTCATCACAGAGCACGATCACGAAATTGGGCCGCCTGGGACGCGTCATAGGTAAACCCGTGCATGCGCCGCCTGTTGTGGCAACAGCGGCGAGGGTCGCTGTCGTGAGAAACTCTTTTCGGGTCATCTTCATGAGGACGCTCCCACTGCCCGAATCCGCAGATTGGGAAACCCATCGTAAACCAGTGGACACCGGTGCGCAATGCGCCCGATTTTTGTGGGCCGCCGTGGGATGCTGTCCATTCGGCAGGCTTGCGGAAGCCCAGCGCTCACGCTATCATCCGGGCACGCATTCCGCGGGAGGGGAGCAACTATGGCGGAGAATCACGTACTGCCCATTCTGGTCGAGTTTGGCGTGGGCGCGGTGTTGTGCGCGGTCGGGATTTGGTGCGGCATCTCGAGCGGCTATCTCGACCTGTCCCAGCGGCGGAACCGCTCCATGGTCGCGATTATCGTGGCGGGATATGTGGGGCTGTTGATCTTCTACGGCGTATTCACCTTCTGGCTGCCCTTCGCACCCGTGGAGGGCCCCACCCCATGACGCCGGACCACACCTTCAAAGGCGCGCCTCTCGACTATGCAGTTCTGATCGCGTATTTCGTCGCGATTGTGGGGTTCGGGGTGTTGTTTGGCAAGTACACACGAAACACGCGCGACTTCTTCTTCGGCGGCCAGCGTTTTGCCTGGTGGCTCATCGCGTTCTCGGCGATTGCCACGACCGTCGGGAGCTACAGCTTCGTGAAGTACAGCCAGGTCGGTTTCGCTTACGGGCTTGCAAGCAGCCAGACGTATCTGAACGACTGGTTCTGGATTCCGATTCTCCTGCTCGTGTGGCTGCCAATTCTCTACTACGGCCGGATCCAGTCCGTGCCCGAGTACTTCGAGCGCCGCTTCGGTCGCCCCAGCCGCATGGCTGCGACCGGGCTTATCCTGTTGTACCTGGTGGGTTACGTCGGCGTGAACCTGTACACGCTGGGGCAGGTTTTGAACACGCTGCTCGGCTGGCCGGTCATGATGGGCGCGGTGCTCTCGGCCATGGCGGTGATGGTGTATATGTTCGCGGGTGGCCAGACTTCCGTGATCATGACGGACCTGGCGCAAGGAATTATCCTGCTGATCGCGGGCCTGGGACTGTTCGCAGCGGGGATATGGCACCTGGGAGGCTTTGGCGAGTTCTGGGCGCTGCTGCCGCAGTCCAACCGCTTCGCGTTCTCCGAGTTCAACCGGCCCGATGATTTCAGTTTCATCGGAATCTTCGCGCAAGACGGCCTGGCCAACTCGGGTGCCTTTGTGTTGATGAACCAGGGCATGATCATGCGGTTCATGGCGATACGCACGGTGGCGGACGCGCGCAAAATGGCCATCTGCTGGATACTCATCTTGTCGCCGTTGGCGGCGATCACCGTAAGCAGCGGCGGGTGGATCGCCCGCGCGCTGATGGAGAATGGCGAACTCACGACTACCGGCAAAGATGCGTTCATCGACGCGGCGCACTTCCTGTGCGCGCCCGGTGTTTTCGGATTTGTGCTGGCCGCGCTCACCGCCGCCCTCATGAGCACCGCGGACACGCTGATCACGGCGGTGAGCGCGATCTTTGTGAACGATATTTACCGGCCCCATGTGAGACCGGATGCGGCTGACCGCCACTATTTGAATGTCGCACGCGTGACCAGCTTGACCACCGGTCTGTTCGGGATTGGACTCGTACCCGTATTCATGATGTCGCAGAGCATCTACAAGGCGCACGCGATGTTTACGGCCGCGGTCACGCCGCCGATTGTCGTGGCGATTCTTCTGGGGATACTGTGGAGGCGCTACACCCCGGCGGCGGCATTCGCCACGATCGTGGCGGGATTGGGCGCCGTGTTTCTGAGTTTCATCCCCGCGATGGGAGATCTCCTGATCGGGCCGTTTTCCTTCGGTATGGGACCGGACAGCTACGATTTCACGCGGGCGTTGTATGGATTGGCGGTGTGCGCGGCCATCGGGGTCGGCGTGACATTCTTCACCAAACCACGTGCGGAGAGCGCCTTGGTAGGACTGGTGACCGGGACCCAGGTGGACGCTATGCGCCGCTACAAAGGGAGCGAACCCAATCGCCGCGAAGGCGGATATGCATACCTTCAGGTTGTGGTGGATGAGTCCATCACGGATCCGGAAGCCGCGGTGGTGCCGCGCGAAGCACTCGATGTCATGGCCGCGGAGATTGGAGACCTGATTTACGTGTGCGATCGGCGCTGGTGGTATGGCGGTCTGCGTAGCGTTCACCTGAAGGTTACCGAACAAGGAGGCACGGACAGCATTCGCATCGGTCCGGAGGCACGGGCGAGCGCGCGGTTCTCCCCAGGCGATCGGGTGTACGCGGAGAAGATCTTCTGAGACCTCCTTCTACGGCGTCAATCCGGAATAGCGTCGCCGCGCCCAGGGTTCATCTTGAAAGCCGCCCAACGCGGCGCATGCGAAGCCCAACTTCGTAGAGTCTACATAAGGAGCACATCTCATGCCTCGCCCGCCTGTTCTGCCCGTGGTTGATTGGAAGAAAGTGTTTGATTCCGGGAGCGACTATTTCGCGTGGATCGCGGGCGCGGAGAACAAGGACCACGCGGTCGCCATGGAGACCGCGCTCAAGGGCCAGAAGCTCGAGCCGCAGACGGCAGCATTTCTCGGGGCGCTCCCGCGGCCTGTCCATGTGGTGGCGATCGCGGAAGACTGGTGCGGGGATGTCGTGCGGCATGTGCCGGTGCTGCAGCGGTTGGCCCAGGCGGCTCCACAGCTCAAGGTGCGCTTCATCACAAGGCAACAGCACCCGGACGTGTTTGTGCGTTTCTTGACGAATGGCGGCGAGGCCATTCCGAAGTTCATCTTCCTCAGCGAGCAATTCACGGAATGCGGAAGCTGGGGGCCCATGCCCAGCGATTGCCGCGAACTCATCTCGCGCGGAAAAGCCTGCGGAGATGTCGGAGCCGCAAGAAAGAAGGTGTCCGCACTCTACGAGATGGACACAGAGAAGCGCGCGGTCGTGAACGAACTGTTGCATCTGATCGACACCGCGTGCTGCACGGCGCCCTGAGGTGTCATGGGCATCCTGCCCATGGTCTTCAACCCGCATGGACGCGAAGACCGTAGAGGAATCAAGACAGGACACTCTGTCCGCAGACGACGCAATACTGCCATCGCGGCGTAGCCGCAACCGAACGAAGAGCTTCGTCCACTGATTACACCGATTCAAAGATGTGGCGCAGAAGGGGTCACGTACGCCCTGCCTGTGATTTGAACCTGAAAACGGCAATTGAACCGCCTACACCGGGTGAGGGAACAGGCCCCGTGTTTCGCGGCCGAGAAATGAGTCTCGGCGGCCGAGAAATGAGTCTCGGCGGCCGAGAAATGAGTCTCGGCGGCCGAGAAATGAGTCTCGGCGGCCGAGAAATGAGTCTCGGCGGCCGAGAAATGAGTCTCGGCGCGCAAAGCCTACACGAAAGACGAGGTCAGTCCCATTCAACGGCCGCTTCTGGGTTGAAGAGACTTCAAATGCCGTTTTCAGGTTCAAAGGCCTTGACCATACTCAGAAACTCCGCACAGAACTCACCCAACTGGAGCTCCGGCCTCCACCAAAGCGTTGTGCTATGGTAACGTTACCAAATCTACTTTGGAGGTCCCTGATATGGACATCAAGTCGCTCTTGGACCTGTACGCGCATATGGCGTGGGCGGACGCGAAGGTGTGGGCGGCGCTGCTCGATTGCGAGCGGGCGCGTGAGGACGCGAAACTGCGCGAGACGCTCTACCATCTGCATGTGGCGCAGCGGGTCTTTCTGCGCGCCTGGCGGGGTGAGCCGCTGGATACGCCGCATCCCACGTTTGAGCGGGCAAGCGCGCTGTGCGGTTGGGCGGGCACGTACTACGGCGAGGTCAAAGCGTATCTCAAAACGCTGACGGACGCGGCATCGCGCGGGACGAGGCCGGATGCGTGGGCGCAGCGGTTGGAAAAGGTGCTCGGCGGCGATGGCGCGGGGGTGACGCTCGGCGACACGCTGGCTCAGGTCGCGCTGCACAGCCAGTATCATCGGGGACAGGTCAACGCGCGGTTGCGCGAGCTTGGGGGAACCCCTCCCTTGGTCGACTACATCGCGTGGGCGTGGTTTGGCCGGCCGGAAGCGGCGTGGCCGACGGTAAACGGGGGAGACACGCCGCAATAGGGATGCCCGCCCTCCCGGTCTGCACACCCGGTTTCCGTTCCTGCTGCAGGTCAGCGCTCATCGAAGATGCGCTGGGCAAAGGTCTCGCGTTCCGCGCGCTCGGTGGCTTCGCTCACGACGCGTTTGTGGGCATGCTGGAGGGTGCGGGCCGTCCCTTGGACAATGACGCCCTGGTTCACGAGGAGTTCCAGAAGCCGCTCAAACGCGTCCTCCCCCTCGGGAAGGTCGGTTGATGCGACCTTTTCAATCAGCCGATCCAGTCTGGCACGCACAGTGGGGTAGGTAACGCCGTATTCGGCCGCCAGTCCTTTCAGAGACCCCGAATTGAGCAGGAACCGCTTGAGAAAGAGTAGTTCCTCATCGTTCATAGCAGCAATCCACCTGGGGAGCTTCTCGACCATGCCAGTACTCCTTATTGCCGCGGCTTCTTGCAACTAAGTTAAAGTATACTTTATTTTTATTTGATTATCAATGAAAATGAACTGAACTGTGCGTGAATAAACAGGATTCTGGAAAATTTGAGTTTAATTAAATCAAATACAAATACAATTTCATCTATGTCGCCTTCTGCCTTCGACCCGACCTGGTACTTTTCACGGCCCCGGCAATGTGGTACACTCCGCCGCATGATTGCGTCTCTTCTCATCTTCCTTGCTAACTCAGGTTTGTGTGCGGGCCCGGCCAGTGGACAAATCGCCTTTCTCGCGGGCACGGAGCAAGAGGATCGCTGTGTTTACGTGGCCGATGTGGCCTCCGGCGCGCTGACCAAGGTGGGCCAGGGGCGGCGCGATGGGGCGCCCACCTGGTCGCCGGATGGCGCTTGGTTGGCGTATGTGACCGACGGCCCCGAAAAGGGCACAGGGGTACGCCTGGTCCACGCGGATGGGACTGGCGAGCAAATCCTGCGGCACGGTGCGGAGAATGTGACAGGCCCGGCGCGGTGGTCGCCGGATGGGTCGAAGCTGGCCTACACCTCGGGCGAGGGCTTGGTGCAGCGGGTGATGGTCTACGACATCAAGAGCGGCCAGGAGGCGGCCTGGGGCGGTGACAAGCTGCCGCTGTTGCACCCCGTCTGGGTCAATGACACGCAGATGGTGGCGGTGGGCGTGGTAGGGCTTCCCGGCGAGCAGACGACGGACCTGTACTGGGTGACACCGAAGGGGGCCAATCCCGCCGCGGAGCTGCTTGCGTCGACCGGCATCTACGCGGAATGGGCGCCGGCCGTGGATCGCGAGGGCGGCGCCATCGCCTATGAGAGCAATGACGGTGGAGATCGCGAGGTGTTCGTACACGTCATGAAGCGCGGGACCGTGGACGTGAGCAATCATCGGACGCCAGATTGGAATCCAGTGGTCTCGCCGGACGGCGCGTGGGTGGCCTTCGAGTCGTTCCGCAAGGGACGCCGCGGCATATTCCGGGTCAATCCAATGCGGGTGCTGGTCTACGAGGTTGCCGCCAGCGCGAACTGGGACGATTGGGCGCCCACATGGTCGCCGGACAGCGAGTGGCTGGCGTTCATTTCCAATCGCACCGGCACTCCCAAATTGCACGTCACGGACCTCACGGGAGAAAGCGTCAAAGCCCTGACGGACCACAACCTGCAAGACCTTGCGCCCGCGTGGCGTCCGGAGTCCAAGAACTGAACGCGCGCGGCTTATCTGACTTCCTCACGGCGTATAACAACACGGGACCATGTAGCGCAGGCGTCCTCGCCTGCATAACAGGAATTGCAGGCGAGACGCCTGCGCTGCATAGGTCCCGCTTCCTGTTGAGAGTTCTGGGAGTGTGCGCAGTCTTCTTCGCGACTTCGATTGCCGTTAGTGCGCGCGATGCCGCGGGACTGCTGGACATCGTTATCACGCCGAACGATGGGATGCCCGCAATGGGGTTGCCCGGCGCGGAGTTCGAAGTGCTCACGACGGCACAGGCTGAATTATCGATCGAGGCGAACGGAGCGACGCATGCCCTGACGCCGCAGTGGAGCGACGCCCTGGGTGGGCGGAAACACGCGCTATGCACAATCCCCGCGGATGCGGCGCCGGGGCTGTATGCGCTGCGCGCGCGAGGCGCGGACCGCGAGGATGTCAACCTCCGCTCGGTGTGCGTGTGCGGCGCGTTTCCCGAAACCTATACGGTCGCGCACATCACGGACACACACATAGGCTCGAACCGCAATGCGCGGACGTCGGAAGACATCTTCACGGAACTCATCCAGAAAGTGAATGCCACGCAGGCGGCGTTTGTGCTGGTCACGGGGGATCTCACGGAGAGCGGCGAGCCCGAGCAGTTCAAACACTTCCTCGATATCCTCAACACCTGCACCCTTCCCACCTTTGTATGCTCAGGCAATCATGACCGGAAGGAACTCAACTACGAGCGCACGTTTGGTCCCGATTCCTACGTCTTCTGGTTCGGGAAAGATGGTTACCTGTTTTTCGACACCAAAGATTTCTACGTGGCGGAAGACCTCGGCCCGCAGGCCGCCGATATCGAACGCCAACGGCGCGCGCTCAAGAGCGCCCGCTGGTCCATCGGAGCCAGCCATCGCTACGAAGCCGACATGGGGATGCGGACGCAGCTCGCGCTCTTCATCGATGATCCCTTGGACTGGTTCATTTTCGGGCACTGGCACCGCGAGAATACGGCACAGGAAAAATCCGTTCCGTGGGCCGCGCCGGACGGCGCGACGCGCATCACCGTGACGCCCGCGGCCATCAACGGCGCGATGCGCCTCTTCGAAATCGGGCCGGCCGGGATCGTTCCCGGGGAAGTGCAGACCGTCGTCAAGGTCAAATAGCAAGGGGGAGACCATGAGATTGACGTTGCTTGTAGTCTGTGTGATCGCACTGGTGACGGCGGGCGCCGCGAGCGCGCAGCCGCAACGGTTCCAGCAGGACCGGTTCGCCATCGGCTTCTGGGTGGGTCCGCCGATCGATGACCAGTTGGAGGCCCACTACGCCGCCATTGCCGAGGCCAACTTTACGATCGCGCTGAGCGGATTCGGCGCAAACACGGAGGAAGCGATAGCTCGGCAATTCGCGTTGTGCGAAAAGCACGACCTGCGGCTCCTGGCCATTCCCCCTACGCCGGACTTGGCCAATCTCCCGGACCATCCCACGTGTTGGGGCTATCTGCTGCGCGATGAACCCAACGCCGCGGACTTTCCAGCGCTGCGCACAATGGTCGACAAGGTCCGCGCCGAACGCCCCGGGCGCCTCGCATATATCAATCTCTTCCCCAACTACGCGTCGGAAAAGCAACTGGGCACACCAACCTATGAAGAACACGTGCGCCGTTTCGTCGATGAGGTGGATGTAGACGTACTCAGCATGGACCACTATCCCATTTTCAAGCCCGAGAAGGACGGGCGCGACGGCTACTGCGAGACCTTGAGCGTGATGCGGGAGCATTCGCTTCGCAAAGGACTCCCGTTCTGGAATTTCTTCAACACCATGCCGTACGGGCCGCACACGGACCCCACCGAATCACAGTTGCGCTGGCAGATCTACACGTCGCTGGCGTACGGCGCGAAGGGCGTGCTGTACTTTTGCTACTGGACGCCCCAGGGCGGGGAGTTCCCGAAAGGCGGCGCGATCATTACCGCCGAGGGCCGCCCCACACGCCACTACGAGCAAGCGAAGCGCATTAACCGGGAGATCAAGAACCTCGGGCCTACGCTCATGCAATTGACCAGCACCGCGGTCATTCGCATGACGGAAGAGAACGACCCGCTCAGCGTCCTATCCGGATCGCCGATCGCCGACATCCAGCGCGCGGATGTCGACCCGCCAAACGACTACCTCATCGGCGTGTTTTCGCACAAGGACGGGCGGCGCGCCGTGCTGTTGAACAACTACCGCTTCGCGTTCACCGCATGGCCGACGGTGGTGTTTGATGCGCCCGTGGACCTGGTGCGCGAGGTGGATCCGAACACCGGCCAGGAAGTGCCGGTCGTGGACGACAGTCCGCTGATGGAAGGCACGCAGCTTTCGCTCGACGCGGGCGCGGGGCGCCTGTTCCTGCTGCCCGCGCGGTAGGGCAGGAGAGACTGCTTGCGCGCAAAGACTGCAGACGGAAGAACATCCCCCTCGATCCCCCTTCAAAGGGGGACCCGTGCAACTCTATAGTTATAGATAACGAGATGTCCTGAGATCGACACAAAGGCGTCTGGTTCGCACAGGCGACCCGAAGGGTCGCCACAATGTCCCCCTTTGAAGGGGGTGAAGGGGGATGTTCTTCTCTTCTGTCCCTTCCCATCGGCCCCCTCTTTAACTGCGGACGCAATGCAAAGAGGGCACTGGAGCTTCCTCCAATGCCCTCTTCTGTCGATTGCGCGTTATCAGGCTTATTGCTTATTGCACGAGTTTCAGCGTGTCGCCCTTGGCGGGCATCTTGCCGTCCACGAGCGAGCAGGTCGACATCTTCTCTTGGACATCGTCTACTTTGACCGTGCCGGTCTTCTCCATTTTCACATCGAGGGCGAGGCCGGTATCGGGATCCGTGATCACCTTGCCCATCTTGTATACGCCGAGCGTCATGCCGGCCGTCACGTTGCGGTTGCTGCCTGCATTGATGTAGATGGACTTTCCATCGACCTCGGCCACGCGCGCGGAGAACGGCACGTTGGCCATCGTGGCAATGATGTGGTCAACGCACTTGTTGATGCACTCTTCCGCTGTTTCGCCGAGGGGCGTGTTCTTGAATTGGTCGCCGCCCGCGCTGCCCACGCTGGTGTAAACATCCATGCCCATGGACTTGTGGGTGCCGGTCGCTTCTGCTTTGTGCGAGGAGAGCACCTGCGACGTGGTCAGGTCGATGATGCGCAACTGCATGGCGACCTTCGAGGTCACCTTGCTGCCGCCCAAGCCCACACCGCCGCCAATACCGCCGATGGGGATATTCACGCGGCCGCTCTTGCCTTCTTCACCGGGTTCGAACTGGGTCACGGTGCCCTGGATCATGATGCTGGCGCCGACGATCTGGCCGATCTTCAGCGCGGTTTGCGAGTTGATGCGGCCCGCGGCGCCCAGGTCCTGCTCCTTGAGAATGGAGTCGAGTTGTTGGCGCTCGACCACGACGAAGCGGCCGCTGTTCATCAGCGCGTCCTGCAAGAGCGCGGCCATCACGGGGCCTTCGTCCCAGCCGAGCTTCCCGGCGCCTTCAAACGCGCCCACGGCGACGACCTGCTTCGGCCCCTTGGGCGTGGCCGGAGCCGTCTCCGCCGGAGCGGGCGCCGAGGACTCGGCCGCAGGCTCGGATTCCCCGCCGCCGCCCTTGATCTTCTTCAGAATTCCCGCGTGCGCGGGAGTGCACAAGAACACGGCGACCACCGCGCAAAGCGCCAGCGCCGACACACGAAAGACCCAACGACTTGTGCGCGTAGACCCCACAAACGTCATCATCCCAAAACCTCCTTGCGTCCGTAACGACCACTACCCTGATCACCTCCCAGGAGGATTTGCGGTACTCTCTGCAGATAGCAGGCCACCGCGCCCCCATTTCCTGGGCAATCTCGCCATTCACAGCGGCGCGATTCTACGCGAGAACCGCCCGTTTTCGCAACTCATCGCCGACAACCCTATCGGGTATTTGACATGCTGTAAATCGGCGCGGGCGAAGCCCGTCAAATAAACGCGGAAGCGGGTGTCCAGATGCGGTCACTGCGTGTTCCCCCAGCGACGCAGGTGCTCCATGCTGGCGCGATAGGGTTTCAGGCCCAGCACCAGGAGTGCGGCCGCGATGACCGTGCTGACGGTTCCCACAATCAGCAGCGAATTGCCAATCTGGGCCTTGTCGTGAAAGACGTGGTCGGTGAAGAGGGCGACTGCGGGAGGACCCAGGCCGTAGCCAATCAGGTTGACGACAAACAGGTAGAGGGCGGCGGCCTGGCCGCGCATGTTGGGCGGCATGACCTCCTGCATGGCCGCGGGGGCGGCCCCGAAGGGCAGGGCCAGCGCGAAGGTCAATGGCGCCAGAGAAGCCATGGCCAGGGTGCCGTCGGGTGCCAAGGGATAGGCAACGCTGAAGGGAACGCAACCCAGCGCTGAGAGAACACCGACCCGCATCTTGGCGTCGGTGCGGCCCCGGCGCGCGAGCCAGTCCGCGAGGTGGCCGCCGCAGACGATGCCGGCCGAGCCGCAAATCATGATGATAAGCCCGTAGGCCTGTCCGACTGCTTGCGGGGTCCAGCCGTGCGCCCGCACAAAGAAGGTGGGGACCCAGCTCAAACTGGCGTAGGCGGCGAAGGCGAGCAGGGCGAATCCCATGTTGTGGCAGAAGAAGGTGGCCTTGTTGCTGTGGATGTAGTTCAGGACTTGCCGGAACGGAACGGCGGTTGACGCCCCGGATGCCTTCAAAGCGAGTCCCCGCCGGTGGGGCTCACGAACCGTGAACATGATCAGCGAGAAGACCAGACCCGGCAGGCCTACGACCAGAAAGACCACCTGCCACGGCCGGATCATCCCCAGGAACGGCAACGAGATCGTCTCCGTCCCCGACACGAACTGAATGACGAGACCGCCCAGCAGAAAGGCGAGCCCCGAACCGAGATAGATGCCCATCCCATACACGCTGATCGCTGTGGCGAGCTTCTGGCGTGGAAAGTAGTCGGTGATGAGCGAGTAGGCCGCCGGGGACAACGCCGCCTCCCCCACGCCCACGCCCACGCGGAAGAGGAAGAGTTGGGCATAGTTCCGGGCGATCGCGCAGCACGCCGTCATGAAGCTCCAAAGGGCGACGCCCGCGACGATGAGTCCGCGCCGGCTGCGGTGGTCGGCCAAGCGCCCCAACGGGATGCCAAACAGCGTGTAGAAGATGGCAAACGAGGGCCCCATCAGCAGGCCCATCATGACATCGCTCACGGCGAGATCTCGCTCGATGGCCGTCACCAGGAGCGACAGGATCTGGCGGTCAATGAAGGAGATGACATAGATGAGCATCAACACGCCCACCACGTACCACGCATAGCCTAGGGGCGGATAGGGAGGCTCCTTCGGGGTCTCTTCCGTGTCGCCGGGCAGAGTTCGGACTTTGTGCACAGGGGCTCCCTCCTTGCAGCAGGACCGTTCGCGGAAGGGAGCCTGACGGAATCCGGCGGTGAAGTCAAGCCGCCGTGTCAGCGGTCTCCGGGGTCAGTGTGGGACAGCGCCCGCATCGCGGGTATCCTTCACGACGACGAGCCAGTAGCCCACACTCAACGCGAGGACGACTAGGGCGATCGCCACCACATACTCCCACGAGAGTTCTTCGAGGTCCATGATAATGACCTTTCGCGCAATTGCCATGAGGGCAGTGGCGATGACGATCTTGACGTGTATCACATCCTCCCGGAGGTAGACCGTGATATTGATGAAGATTTCAATCGCGATCAACACGGCCATGAAGGCCCCGAAGGTCGCCAGTATGTCGTTGATGTTCAGCAGGAGAAACGGCGGTTCCATCAGCCGTTCGTACAGCACGTACATGACATCGAATACGCCCCAGACAATGACGCCGGTCATGAGAACCGCCAAGGCGCGCACAGCCATACGAATGACCTTGGTCAGTAGTCGAATCAGAGGTTCATCGTCCGGACGATGACTTTCCGGGCGTACTTGGGGCTCCACTTGCCTGGGGCCGCCACCCTGTGCCGGCACCTTCTTCTCCACCATGGACCGAGACTCCGCTTCGGGTTGAAATCATGACCCTGGGTCAGGTACCAGGGCACATCACGCGTATGAACACATATACCCCTCGTTTCATTTCTCGGCCCAATGGAATATAGGCTTCGCGTGCGCCGTTCTTTTCATATAATGCGGCACCGGCGTGCTTTCAGCGATGACGCCAATCACGATCAGAAAGGAAATGGTGGGGTATGCCACACGGTTCCGAGGGCGATACTCCTGCGGCGCCGGCTGCCGTGCAGGCGAAAGACCCTGTCTGCGGCATGACGGTTGACCCTGCCCGCGCCAAGGCCTCGTCGCAGCATGAGGGCGAGACGTACTACTTCTGCTGCACGGGCTGCAAGACCAAATTCGATGCGGACCCGGCGCGGTACCTGGGGATGCCGGCCGAAGCGGCCCCCGCCGCGAAGGACCCCGTCTGTGGCATGTCCGTGAATCCCGTCAAGGCGGTTCACATCGCGACACATGCTGGAAATACGCACTACTTCTGTTCGGCGGGCTGCAAAACAAAGTTCGAGGCGGACCCGGAGAGGTACCTCAGTCCCCCGGAGCCAGCCCCGCGGCCCGCCTTCAAGGACACACGCGAATACACCTGTCCTATGGATCCGGAGGTCCGTCAGATCGGGCCCGGCACCTGCCCGAAATGCGGCATGGCCCTGGAGCCGATCGAATTGAGCCTCGAGGAGACGTCCAATCCCGAACTCGATGACATGACGCGGCGTTTCTGGATTGCCTTTGCGCTCTCACTGCCGCTGTTTCTCGTGTCCATGTCGGAGATGATTCCCGGACAGCCCCTGATGCATCTCCTATCCGTACGAGCGTTGATATGGCTGCAACTCGTGCTCGCGACGCCCGTGGTCGCGTGGTGCGGGTTCCCATTCTTCCAACGGGCCTGGGTGTCGATCATCAGCCGCCACCTCAACATGTTCACGCTTATCGGGCTGGGCACCGGCGTGGCCTATGTCTACAGCGTTGTGGCCACCTTCATGCCGGGCGTCTTCCCCAACTCTCTGCGCGGCCATGGCGGAGCGGTGCCGGTCTATTTCGAAGCTGCCGCGGTCATCATTACGCTGGTCCTTTTGGGACAGGTGCTTGAATTGCGCGCGCGGGCGCGCACTTCGGGCGCTATCAAAAGCCTGTTGGGGTTGGCGCCGAAGACCGCGCGCAAGGTGCTGCCGGGCGGGCACGAGGTGGACGTTCCGTTGGAGCAGGTTGTTCCAGGCGATGTGCTCCGGGTGCGCCCGGGCGAGAAGGTGCCTGTGGACGGGGTCGTGCTGGAAGGCAGTTCGTCTGTCGATGAATCCATGGTAACCGGCGAGCCGATCCCCGTTGAGAAAGCCAAGGACGCTCCGGTCACCGGCGGCACGATCAACGGGAAGGGCAGCTTCGTGATGCGGGCCGAGCGCGTCGGCAGCGATACCCTGCTCGCGCACATCGTGCGGATGGTTGCCGAGGCCCAACGCAGCCGCGCGCCCATCCAACGCTTGGCGGATATCGTATCGGGGTATTTCGTGCCGGCGGTTGTCCTCGCAGCGGTTGTGGCCTTTGTCATCTGGATGGCTGTTGGACCCGAGCCACGGCTCGCGCACGCCCTGGTCAGCGCGGTGTCCGTGCTTATCATCGCATGCCCTTGCGCGCTTGGACTCGCCACGCCGATGTCAATCATGGTGGGCACAGGACGCGGCGCCTCCGCCGGGGTGCTCATCCGGAACGCTGAGGCCCTCGAAATCCTGGGCAAGGTGGACACGCTCGTTGTGGACAAGACAGGCACCCTGACGGAAGGCAAGCCGCGTCTGGTGAGTGTCGATCTGTTTGAAGGAGCAGATAGCGAGGAGATACTCCTGCGCTATGCGGCTTCACTTGAACAAGTCAGCGAGCATCCGCTCGCGGCGGCGATTGTTGATGGCGCGCGCCAGCGGGAAGTGAAGGCAACTGCAGTGCAGGACTTTCGTTCCCACACCGGGAAGGGGGTCACAGGCAGTATTGACGGCGTGTCCATCGCGCTGGGTAACGCGGCCCTCTTTGAAGATCTGCGAATCCAAACCGGCGATGCCGAGCAACGCGCAGAGTCCCTGCGCGCGCAGGGACAGACGGTGGTCTTCGTGGCCGTGAACGGACGCCTCGCGGGGCTGCTGGGTGTCGCCGACCCGGTGAAGGAGTCCACCCCCGAAGCCTTGAAAGCACTGCACGCCGCGGGGATAAAGGTCATCATGGTGACGGGCGACAACCGCGGTACGGCGGAAGCCGTCGCCCGGACGCTCGGCCTGGACGATGTGGAGGCAGGCGTGCTGCCGGCGCAAAAAGGCGAGGTCGTCAAGCGCCTGCAGTCTGAAGGCCGGATCGTCGCCATGGCCGGCGACGGCATCAACGACGCGCCCGCGCTGGCGGCGGCCCACGTGGGTATCGCCATGGGCACCGGCACCGATGTGGCCATGGAAAGCGCGGGGGTTACGCTCGTGAAGGGCGACTTGCGCGGCATTGCGCGGGCGGTGCGCTTGAGCCGGGGCGTGATGCGCAATATCCGGCAGAACCTGTTTCTGGCCTTCGTCTACAACGCGCTGGGCGTGCCGATCGCCGCGGGAGTGCTGTATCCGTTCCTGGGACTCCTCCTCAGCCCCATGATAGCGGCCGCCGCGATGAGCCTAAGCTCCGTGTCGGTCATCAGCAATGCTCTGCGTCTGCGGAAACTTGACCTGTAGCGCCGGGCGTTTCAACGCCGAATTGCGGCCTGCGGGCTGTTGTGCGTATAATCCGCGTTTTCACAGGGCTGCAAACTTCCAGGATGGGGTGATTTCTGCTCCCCGCGCCTCAGTGCTCATAGCATCGAGAGTGTGCGGAAGCCGGTTCAACCTTTCCCGCTGACTCTGTTTGTCCCGGTAGCATAAGGAGCGTTTCATGCGATTCAAGACCTTGTCGATTCATGCCGGACAGGGTCCGGACCCGACGTATGGGGCCGTAATGACCCCCATCTATCAGACGTCCACCTTCGCCTTCAAAGGAGTCGAGCAACCGGGCACGTTTGACTACTCGCGCAGCGGCAACCCCACGCGCAAGGCTCTCGAGAATTGCCTGGCCGCGCTCGAAGGCGGCACGCATGGGTTCGCGTTCGCGACGGGCATGGCCGCGGAGGCCACCTTCCTCGCCATGTACGGCCCCGGCGATCACATCATCGTGCATGACGACCTTTACGGCGGCACCTACCGCCTGTTGACGACGGTGATCGCGGAAAAAGGTGTGGCCATCGAGTTCGTGAATCTGCGCGACCTCGACGCCGTACGCAAGGCGATCCGGCCCAGCACGAAACTCATCTGGCTCGAAACGCCCACCAATCCCCTAATGAATCTGCAGGACCTGGGCGCTGTGGCGGCCATCGCCAAGGAGCACAAGATTCACACGATCTGCGACAACACGTTTTTGTCGCCCTACTTTCAGCGTCCGCTGGATTTTGGGATCGATGTGGTGCTGCATTCGACGACCAAGTACATCAACGGCCACTCGGATGTCGTGGGCGGCGCGCTGATCACGAGCGACAAGGCACTCGCCGAGAAGATCGGCTTCCTGCAAAATGGCATGGGCACCTGCTCGGGACCCTTGGATTGCTTCCTCGTGCTTAGGGGCGTCAAGACGCTCGCGGTCCGCATGGAAGAGCACAACAAAAACGCGCTGGGCATCGCCCGCTGGCTGGAGAAGCACCCGAAGGTGGAGTCGGTTCTTCACCCGGGCTTGGAAAGCCACCCACAACACGCCTTGGCTCAGAAGCAAATGAGCGGGTTTGGCGGCACCTTTTCATTCCGCGTGAAGGGCGGGCAAGCGGAGACCTTCCGGCTGCTCGGCAATGTGGAACTATTCACGCTGGCGGAATCACTCGGCGGTGTCGAATCCCTGATCGAACACCCCTGGACGATGACCCACGTTTCCATGCCGGAAGACGCGCGGGCCGCCATGGGCATTACGCAGAACCTCGTGCGCATCAGCGTGGGGATCGAAGACCTCGACGACCTCATCGAGGATCTGGATCGGGCTTTCGCGAAAGTGTGAAGCAGGGGCGTGTTTCAAAAGCTCGGCGTATCCGTAGCGCCGCCGGTCAAGATGGCTGCGAAGCAGGCGTGAGGCCTGTGTTATAGAGCATTCAGACTCCGTTGATCCTTGCGTTCAGATCCCTTTGAAACACGCTGTGAGCGGCGCACGAAGCAACTGTTTGCCCGGCCTCCTCGTGCATTCGGATTGGCCGAGTGTTCCCCCGTGAGTCCCGTAGGGACGACCGAAAGTAGCCCAGGATTTCAATCCTGGGTCTTCTTTGCCCTTCCCTTTCGTGCAGTCCCGGAGGGACGGCAGAGCCCAGCATGCGGCATCACGCATCTGGTTTATTGACAAGGAGGGGACGCACTGTCTCCGCCTGTTTCTGCTATGCGTGCAGTTTCGCGAGCGTGCGCGCGAGCGTTTCGCCCAGCCCCAGAACAGCCTTCTGCTTCGCTTCGTCCAACAGGTTTCCGTCCGGCCCGAACGCTTCGTTGGCCTTGGCGATGGCGATCTGGTTTGGAAGCACAGTGACCTGGATGTTGCCGAGAATCGAACGCACGGCCACCAATCCGCGCAGACCGCCCAGCGCGCCGGGAGACGCGCTCATGATCACCGCGGTCTTGCCCTTGTAGCAGGCCAAGGCGGGTTCGCCATTCTGTGCGCGCGATGTCCAGTCGATCGTGTTCTTCAATACCGCCGTGATGGAACTGTTGTACTCCGGACACGCCAGCAGCAGCCCCTCGTGCGCGAGCATAAGGTCTTTCAGCTTGCGCCCATTGACCGGCATGCCATCGGCCTTTTCGAGGTCCTCGTCGAAGATCGGCAACCGGTATTCGCTCAAGTCGATCAACGTGACGCGCGCTCCGGCGGCTTCCGCGCCTGATGCGGCGATCCTAATCAACTTCTTGTTGTACGACTCCGCGCGCAGGCTTCCGGCAAACGCGAGAATCCTCGGGGTGTAGGACATGGACTCGCCCTTTCATGGTTGGTGCGACACTCCACGCAATAACACCCTGTCGCTACGGTTTATTTGCTTCTACCTTCTTCCCCCACACGCGGACGTCGTCGATATTCCCGGTGTCGTCGAAGGACCCGAACCCGATGCCGCCCGAAAGGAAGGTCTTGTCGACCGTCTTGAAGACGGGCTTGGCCATGTCATCAAAGTAAACGAAGATAGTCCCCGCCTCCGTGTCCCGCTCGATCCGGAGCACATGGTAGGTGTCCGTCCACTTCGTGCCGGAGGTGCGCTCCTGCGCGATGGAAACGCGCGGCTCGCCGTTGACCAGGAAGATGGAATTGGCGTGCTCGTCGGAGGCCGTCGCGAGGTGGGCATAGTAGAAGTGCGACGGGTCGTTGTATCCGAAGAAGAGGCACATGTCGCGATGCCCGTATTCGCGGCCGGTTTGTTTCATGCGGACTTCGAGCACGAAGTCGCTCACATTCAGGTCCTTGATGCGCGCGATGTTGTTGGGACTGCGCACCGGCGGCTCGTACTTGCTGGCTTGGAACAGCGAGAATACCTTGTTGCCGGCCTCGTCTTCGATCTTCCATGCCGTCGGGTCGGTTTCCGTCCAGTTGTCGCGGCCTGCATCGAATGAATCGGAGTACACCAGCGGAAGTCCTTTCATCTCCTTCGGGATTTCCGTCTTTTCCTCAACTGCATTTGCGGCCGCCGAGAAAACCACGGCCAGACCGGCTGTCAAGACTAATGCGCGCGCGTGCATGGGCACCTCCTTGGCGTTCGTGCGTGTAAGAAATCGTGATGCATCATAGCGCGCGGCACAAAGACTCGCAACGGGCAGCGCTCCGGGTGTAGTGTAGTGCTCCTGGAGACTCTCATGCGGAATGACCGATCCCTGAACCGTTATGTCAGCGCCGGCGGGACTGTTGTCTACAAGCTGCCCGTCGAGGCATTTCCGAACCACTTCACGAACTGCTACCTCGTGATGACGGATCCCGTCACGTTGCTTGACGCCGCGTCTGGCCAAGAAGGCTCAAATGTTTCCATGCTGGATGGATTCCGGCGCCTGCGCGAGGAGTTCGGAGAATCTGTCCAGTTGTCCGATGTGGGCCGCCTCATTCTCACCCATGGGCATATCGATCATTTTGGCGGGCTCAACTTCGTGGTCGAGCAATCCGGAGCGAAGATCGGAATCCACGAGTTGGACGCCAGCGTGGTCCAGCATTTCAAAGAGCGTCTCATCCTCAACACGAAGAACCTGCACCTGTTTCTGGATCGCGCAGGCTTGTCGGCGGGTGCTGTGGAGAGACTGCTGACGATGAACAAATGGTCGAAGGACCTGTTTCGGCCTGCCAAGGTCGATTTCACGTTCAACGAAGGACCGCTTGAGGGCACGCCCTTTGAAATCTACCACACGCCCGGGCATTGCCCCGGGCAAGTGTGCATCCGCCTGGACGATTTTCTGTTTACCGCGGACCACGTGCTGTCGCACATCACGCCGAACCAGTCGCCCGAGTTCATCTCGCGCTACACCGGGCTTGGGCATTACCTGGAATCCCTGAAGAAGGTGCGCGCGATCCCCGGAATCTCGCTGGGGCTCGGCGGACATGAAGACGCGATCGAAGACCTGCCAGCGCGCGTGAGCGAGACGGTGGCCTTCCACGAAGCGCGTCTCGAGAAGACACTTGGACTTTGCGATCGGCCAAGGTCAATCAAGGAAGTTTCGCTCGACTTATTCGGAGAGCGCCAGGACTACCACGTGCTGCTCGCGTTCCTGGAGACAGGAGCCCACGTGGAATACCTTTACGAGCGCGGCAAACTCGCAGTGGCCAACATCGAGGACGTTGAACAGGAGTACAACCCGGTGCTCCTTTACCAAAGGCAGTAGAACGATGGACCGTGAAACAAAGATACTCGCACTCCTTGAGCGCCTGGGCTTCAACACCACGCGTTTGCGATGGAAGCTCTACTCGTGGCAGAAGCGCCGGGAGAACCGGCAGGGCGGCATCCAACTGCCGGCCGCCCTGCATTGGATGAAGTACCCTCACAAGCACTGCATGCACTGCGGCAAGCTCGTGGATGGCGATGCGAAGACCTGCACCCAGTGTGGGCGCCGGATGCCCTCGCTCTATACATACCGTTTCCTGCGGCTCGTCGGGCTCGCGTTGCCCGAGGGGGCGCCCGTAACCATCGGCGCGTTTCTGGCCGTCATGGTCGCGGTGTTTCTTTTCGAGATCGCCATGCAGGGGCCATCGGCCATCATGAATCCCTCGCGCTTCACGCTGTTCGTCTTCGGCGGATGGAACTCCATCCTGGTGCTCGGCCACAACGAGTACTGGCGCTTCCTGGGTTTTGGCCTCGCGCACATCGGCATTCTGCACATCGCGTTCAACGGGATAGCCCTCTTGCAGGTCGGGCCCGGCATCGAATCGTGGATCGGCAAGGTGCGCATGCTCGTCGTGATTACGTTCACTCAAATCACCGCGGGGCTGGCGACGCACGTCTGGTACTTTGAGATACTCTATAAGCGGTTGCACGACCCGTATGCGGCTCAGATGACCACGGCCGGCGCATCGGGCTGGCTATTCGGACTGATCGGTTTTGGTATCGCCCTGTTCTGGCACCAGGTGGGCGTGGGACGGATGTACCGGGACATCCTGGTTCGCTGGGCCATTTATGCCTTGCTATTCGGTTTCATCATGGGCGCCAACAATGCCGCCCACGTGGGTGGTTTGCTGGGCGGGCTGCTTCTGGGCTTCGTACCGCGTGAAAGCACCACCCGCGCACCCTACTGGAATCCCATCTGGAACACGGCGGCCTTCGTATCCGCCGCGCTCTGGCTCGTCACGGTGGGATTTCTCATCCAGTGCGTCTATGTGAATTGGACCCCCGGCGGTGTCGCACCCGGCTGAACTGACATCGTGAAGTGCGGTCGAGCGCGCTGGTATTCGAGACGGTGTTTCAGCAGTGCGCTGCCAGTGCCTTGCTTCCGGTGCCCGGGATGAACAAGGACCATCCCAATCCAGGCGAGCTTAACCCCATAACCCGGATTTCTCACACGCGCACACCGCTGATCTCTCAATCCCAGTTGATTCAGCAGTTTGCAAGACCCTGACACGTCCACCTTGCTTACACGATGTGCGTGCGAGAAATCCTATCCAGTGAGCCTGTGGGCCGCTGCTGGAGCGTATCTCACCGCAGGCTACGCGGGGGGCGGAATGGCACATGACCGAACCCGTGCCACAGGGTATGCCTTCGCGTTCGGCCACGAAAATGCCCTGCGGATTCAAATCCAGAAGCCGCCGCCAATCGTCCTCAAGCCGGTTCCAACCCGCAAAACGGCAGAGAGAAAGACCCCGGGCGATATCGCCTACCTGCATTATCCTGATACGCATCAGGTCCTCAGCCGCCCGGAAATCAAGAAGACCGAAAACGTCTTCAACGTTCCATCCGCCGAGGGCTTCTCGATTTCGGCGGCCGTGCTGTCTGCAAGGTCTGAAAAACCGGCCTCGGAAAGGGCGCGCTTCAGCGCTTCACGGTCAAAACCAAAGTGGAAGACGCCATCGTTATTGGCATGAAACTCACCATTCTCCGAATCCAAGTCGGCAAGACAGATTTGTCCTTCCGCCTTCAGAACCTGAGCGAACAGCCGAAGCAGCGCGGGGACATCCCGGATGTGGTGGAGCGCCATCGTTGAGACGGCCAGGTCGTAACTTCCTTCGAGCACGTCTCCCCGGTCGAGATCGACGAGTCGCGTCGTCACATTGTCAATGGAGCGAGACCGGGCTTTCTCCTCCAGAACGTCCAGCATACCCCGCGAACTGTCGGCGCCCGTAACCTGCGCGACACACGACGCCAGTTGCAGGGTGACCAGTCCCGTCCCACAGCCGAAATCAAGCGCGGTCATGGCGGGACGCAGGCCAGACACTTCAGCGATGGCCCGAAACACATCGCTTGCGAGCTTGACCCGCCGCGGCTCCTCGTCCCACGTTGCCGCCTCGGCATTGAAGTCTCTTTTGGTAGAAGTCATCGGCCATCTCCTGTGAATCATCGCTTTCGACAGCGTCACGTTGTTTTGTGAGGCGGAACGAATACCTATGCGCCGGGAACTGCGCAGGCATGGCCGCCCAAACTCGAATCACTTTCTAGGGCTCATCAGCGTACCACAAGCTGCTCTGCTGCTGCGCACCTGCCGCCGTAGGACTTCAGGATGGTACGGCCCCGTTCTACGCGATCAAGAATATCGCGGACTTACCGGAGGCCGTGCGCGGCCTCGGTAGCTTCAGTCGTGACGTGATTCTGGCCCACAAAGTGGTTATTCCCAACATCGAGTCTCTCATGGAACGTATAACGGTACCCACAATTACGATTATGGGCCTCCTGCAAAAGTACAGCGTCGAAAGGCTGGACCTTCTCCAGCTCGATACGGAGGGATATGATTTCGAACTGCTCAAAATGCTTGACTTCAAAGCCGTGAAGCCAGCCATCATCCATTTTGAGCATGTTCATCTCTCGAGTGTCGATTGGAGCGCGGCATGCAACCTCCTCGCGTCGAATGAATACCGGCTGGCGCAAGTCGGACCCGATACCATCGCTTACCGGCAGTTCAGAAGATTGGGCGGATGAGTCCCTCTTGAATGCGGTTACCACCTTGCGCACAAACGAAAACGCAAGACATGCCTGAATAGCCCAGCGCGGCAGAGCCGCAACCAAACCAAGTAGTCCATCCACCGATTTCACCGATCAAGAAGAGAAGATACAGAAAGGGTAACGGGCGTCTCGCCCGTGATTTGAGCTTGCTCCAACGCAGATGCGCGCAGTTCGTAGAGGAACGCCGAGAATGAAGAAGATGGCATTCTGGTACTGCCTCGCTTGCCAAGCGCGGCAGCACAGCGCGGTGTTTCGCAGGAGAACAGTTCATGCTCTCACACCCAAGGGTCGCATATCCTGCACCTAAAGACGTGGCGTTGTCCGTCGGGCGCAAGATACTGACGGTCAATAGATAGGCTAACAACCGCCCAATCAAATGCGAAAATCCTTCACGATGTTTGGGTATCGGGACCTAGGGCACAGCGAAGCGGCGCCCTGGGTACACCGCCCCCCTCCAATCTTGAGCGCTAAAAGTGCGGCCCGAAGGAGTGTCCGCCGATGGCGCAGATGAATGCAGATGAACGTAGAGGACGCAGATGAACGTAGAGGAACGCCAATGAACGCCGATGA
>JADLCA010000171.1 GCA_020847495.1 Candidatus Hydrogenedentota bacterium
CACTCCAGTTTGTGCGCCCCACAAAAGCTGCCGGAACTCATCCGGTCCTTCTTCCAATTACCAGACACACAGTATGCCGCTTGCGAAGAATAGCACTTACTTATGGGAACATCAATATATACCCCGCGCGATGCGCGTTTGTAGAGGGGTTGGAACAAAAATCTGCGCAGACGGTGTTCGCCTCTTCTTCGCCATGATACAATCGCTTCTTCAGGCCCAGGTGGATGCCCTTCACGGCGCCAGCTACGACATGCGGAACCATCAGGCGTATCCACCCAACGGCGCGCACGTGAACAAGGACGGATCGATACGCCTGGTCGTGGACAGTACCGGATTGAAGCCGCCTAAACTGGCGGATGGCCAGCCTGCACCCTGCGATTTCGAGTGTCTGAAGCCGGGACGCCACAGCAAACAGCAACGCGTGTATGAAGGTGTCGACGGCAACAAGCTCGGCTGGATCACCACCTGCCACGCGCGGCTGCATGAAGAGGGAATCGACGTCACACCGCCGCTGACCGGCAAGTGCCCGCACTGCGAGGAGCAGCGCCGGTACGAAGCGTCCTGCCGGCGCGCGGCGCGATCCAGCGAACCAGCGCCCGACCGCAGAGCGTTCGCTGAACAAGGCGCGAACTGAGCGACACCGTTCCAGGGCGGTTCAGATGACCACGACGCTGCAATGTGATTTCTGTCTTGCGGCCAACCCGTGCTGGCAATGTCCGGCTGAGGATTTTCGCATGCCGGACGAGCAGATATCGCACGACGGCAGTCAGCCCCGCTTGGCGCTTGGCATGAGCATGTTGCATTTAGATCCACCTTCAAGGTCTAAACCCACCGCCCTTGGGGCGGTCTTCCTTTCAGACTCCGAATCGGCTGCGAGGAATCAAAGGATGGCCGAGTATCGACGAAGCGCGCACGCGGTGTTCGATATCAAGTATCACATCGTGTGGATTGTAAAGTACAGGTACAAGGTGCTGCGCGGGCGATTGGCAGAGCGTGCGCGCGATCTGATCCGGCAGACGAGCGAGGCGCGTGGGGTGGTGATCGTTCGGGGAGCGGTGTCGCCAGATCACATTCACATGCTGGTATCGGCGCCGCCGGAGTTGTCGCCGGCGAAACTGGTGCAGTACATCAAGGGGAGGTCGTCGCGAAGGTTGCAGGAGGAATTTCCGGAGTTGCGGAAACGGTTCTGGGGCCAGCATCTGTGGGGGCGGGGGTATTTCTGCGCGACGGTGGGCGCGGTGGATGAGAAGACGGTCCAGGAATACATCGAGAACCAGAAGTGGGATCGAGACGATCAAGGGTTCAAAATCACCGCGCCCACCGAGCCTTGAGGCGGCTCTCAGCCGCGGATGCTTCAAGGCGGCTTCAGCCGCACCCTCGACTTTCAGTCGTCCGACAAACCTACCGGCTTTAGCCGGTAGTCATTAGTTGGTAGATATGATGAACTACCGACATAAGGAAACATGACCAAGGCGGGCACACAGCGCGTTCTCGAACTAGCGGCTCATCAACCGCTGGTCCGTCCGACCGCGCGACGTCGAAGCGCGCGGGATCGCTCGTGAGTCCCTGCTTCGCCTCTATCGACAGGGACTTCTCGTACGCGCGGCACGTGGCGTCTACGCACTGGCTGATTGACCGGCCTCCGAACATCACAGTCTTGCCGTCGCAGCCAAACGCGTCTCCCGTGGTGTCATCTGCCTGCTGTCGGCGCTTCGCTTCCATGGTCTGACCACCCAAGACCCGCACGAGGTGTGGATTGCGATCGACTTCAAAGCCCGCAGACCTTCCATCCAGTCGCCCGTGCTACGCGTCATGCGGTTCTCTGGCCGGGCCCTCGTTGAAGGAACCGAAGAGCATGGGATCGAGGGAGTGAAAGTTCGCGTCTACAGCGTGCCAAAGACCATAGCCGACTGCTTCCAGTACCGACACAAGATCGGGACGAACGTCGCTATTGAAGCGCTTCGAGATGCTCTCCGCACGCGGAAAGCGACCATCGGCGGCATCCACCAGTATGCGAAGGTCTGCCGGGTGGCGAACGTAATGCGGCCCTACCTGGAGTCCGCGGTATGACACCGAAGAAGGTCCGAAACGTTGCGGCATCGAACCGCGCGAAACTCCTCGCGCTGGCGCGCGACCGCGGCGACGACTTCCAGTTCCTGCTTGGCCGATGGGGCGTCGAGCGCTTCCTGTACCGGCTCGCTGCTTCCGGCCAAAAGGACAGCTTCGTCCTCAAGGGCGCGATGCTCTTCCTCGCGTGGGAAGGACAGTTTCACAGGCCGACCAAAGACCTGGATCTCCTGGGTTTCGGCAGCCCGGACGTTGACGACGTGACGCGTCGAATTCGCGAGATCTGCGCGGTCCCGGCGGACGACGGGGTTGTCTTCGGTCTCGCCTGCATTCAAGGAGAGCGCATCAAGGAGGATGCCGAACAGAGGATGCCGAACACGAAGGAGTCCGGGTGCGCGTGCCAGCCAGTTTGGACGGTGCCCGCGTTTCGATGCAGATCGACGTCGGCCCGTCAGGCCGACCACGCACCGGAAGCCCGCCTGATTCACCCGCAGGCAATCGAAGTATCCTTCCACGACGATCACCCTGTCGCTGCCAGCGGTCGCGGCACGGTGGACGTTGAAGATCTCCAGCGACTTGCGAAAACCATGCGGCAGTATGTACTTCGGCCCGCCGCCGCCCAACACCCGGCCAGCATTGCCCCGCTTGCGCCTGCGGCCGTCCACGAACAACTCCGCCATCTGTTCCAGCGCCGTCTTGCGCCACTGGCCGATTTGCACCGGGTGCACGTGATACTGCGAGGCCAACTGGCTCAGCGTCCGCTTGCCGCGGAACGCCTCCACTGCCACCTTGGCCTTGAACTTCGGGCTGTACTGCTTGCGCGTTGTCGTCATCGCTCCTCCCGCGTCCACGACTCCGCGAATTCTAACTTTTCCCAGGTCTGACATCCTGGGACCACTATATTCAAGGGAAACCTTTGCGGAATGATATACTGATGGCTGGTGGCCCAGATCCCCGGTCGTCTAATGGTAGGACAGCGGCCTTTGGAGCCGTGAATCGTGGTTCGAATCCATGCCGGGGAGCCATACCGTCTACGTCCCAACTCCAAGGCCCATTATCTTGACGGCAGCGCTCGCCGCCACCATTGCCCGTATCCGCCACATTCCGCGCCTGTTGCGCGCTGCGGTTTCTCTCTCGTTGGAAAGCAGGCTTCGCGGGGTGGCGCACTCAACCCCCGGGGTTGAGGCCGGACCCCAAGTTTTCGCGTACCAATTCTCGGCTTTCTCCAGTTGACAGGAGGCGTTTGTTGACGGCATGGTTGAGCGTGTGGCCCACTTTGCCAGTTCTCAAACCGGCTGTTACCAGGCTGGCCTTCAGGCTATGCGCCATTCGATCCGCACTCAAGAACCCGTTGTAGCCCGCAGTCTCCCATCGCGCCATCGAAGCAATCACGTCTGCGGAAGCGCTGTAACGCGGACTCTTCCCCGGCAGATCGCCGCGCAAAACTAAATCTCCTCGTCGTCGCCGGTTTCGAACCGGGCGTCCGGAAGCGAGAAAAGCTTCTCCAGTTCGGCGAGGTCCGGGTCAGCGATCATGAACTCCGGCTGGCAAGCCAAATCACCTGCCCCATTGGGGAAGCTCTTGGTCCAGCGAAGGGGGATCCCGCTGCCGACGGACATGAACCTCTCCAACGTATCTTCCTGGTGCGCGCGATAATGCGCACGAAGCGTCTCCATCAGCAAGCCCTCGCTGGGAGGATTGGTGATGTGGACGCCCTGGTATTTGAGCCGAGTCGTGGTGTACCGCTGAATCCCGAGGACAGTGGTAGAGACGATACGCAGCACCACCCCGCCGTCACCCAACGGCTCGGCCGCGAAGACGAAAACCGCGAGGTAGTGGTCGCTGGCGGGCTTTATGTCACGCTCCGCTTGGAGAGCGTAGTTGTCGGCGAACTCCGGCCCATCAAGGAGCGACAAAACAGTCGCCCTCTCGAAGACCGCACGAATCGTGAGTGCCATCATTGGTTCGATACCCATGGTACCGCCGAGCCTCACGAACTGACCCTTGATCCCGTACGAAACTCCCGGATGAGGCGTCTGATCTCGCGTGTCGTGATTCTGCCGACGTAGAAGAGCTTCCTGAGTTTGTGGTCGGGTACCCAAACCAGGTCCCCGAGGCGGCGATAGCCAGCACCGACCAGCGATCTGAGGACCACCGGTCGTAGGCGTATTTCGTGTTTGGTCAGGTCCTGCGGATCATCCAGGCGAATGTCCATCCAGGCGGGGCGCTGCCCAGGACCAAGCAAATCGAACTGCTCCTTCTGCCCCAACAGGAAGCCTGTCGAGTAGGCCTCCTGAGCCAATCGCAACATGCACTCCCTCATCTGCCGCTTCGTGCACAGGACTTGATTGCCGCGCGTAAGCGGCAATGAGCTCAGCGCCATATCCACAAGGTCCTCAGCAACCGCGGGATCGAGTTCTTCGAGCACGCACATTCTCCTCCTACGTGAGAATACACGGCTCGGGCGACAGCGGGTGTTGACAACATCGTCTAACCCGGCCAACAAAGTCGCAAAACTTCCAACTCGCGCTGGTATTAGTTGACAGGGGCGCGAAGGCGCCCTGGAACACCAGATAGCGAGCAGGCCGCCAAGCGGGACTCGTTGTGGGTGCTGGACATTGGATCGAGCAGCCACACGTTCCCGTCGTCGCCGCCCGTGTCCACGCCCACTCCTCCCTCTCCGGCCCGCCTGGGAGGACTTACATGGGCGTGGGCGTGGACCCCACTTTGGACGAAACCATTCACGAGGTTGCGGGGCTGGTGGCCGTCGCGTATCGCCGCTACGCTCGGATCCGGCAGGTGAACTCTTTGAAGGCGCCGCTTCGGTCAACGGAAGCCCTTGATAACACGGGGGAACCGAGCCCTCATGAACTGACGTTGACGCGTCGGAGAAAGGAGTCACGAAGGCCATGAGGAAGGTAGGCGGCTTGCCGGGTATCGAGGATCTGCCGCGAATGACCGCCGCGCAGTTGCAGGACGTTCACGAGAAGCTGTTCGGAACCACGCACCCGATTTCGAACTGCCAGCACCTGCGGCGGAAGATTGCGTGGCACATGCAGGCAGCGAAAGAAGGCGGCCTGCCGGAGTCGATCCGGCAGTATGCCATCGCGGTCGCCCGCGGAACGGAGTTGCGCTTGCGGATCTCGGAGAACACCTCGCGGCGGCGGACGGCAATCCCGCCCGACCGCACGGCGACGACGGTGGTGGTCCAGACACACGACGCGAGGCTTCCAATGCCCGGCAGCCTGATCGTCAAGAAGTACAAGGGGCGCACGCTGGTGGTGAAAGTCCTCGATGAGGCATTCGAGTACGAAGGCCGCCGGTTCACCTCGCTCAGCGCCATTGCCGGAGA
>JADLCA010000172.1 GCA_020847495.1 Candidatus Hydrogenedentota bacterium
CGAAAGCACGCGATGGACCCTTCACGGATGCGGTTCTCGATGTCGGGTTCAATCCAGTACTTCGTCTCGAAGCGATCCCCTCGCATGGCGACCGTCACCCGTGCATCGTTGCGCCAGAGCTCGAGCGCCACCTCGGCGGCGGAACTGCCTGCGCCAATGATCATCACGTCCTGCCCGGAGTACCAATGGGCCTCCGTGTAGCGGTGCGTGACTTTGGGAAGGTCTTCGCCGGGGATCCCCATGCGGCGCGGACTATCGTAGAAGCCGGTCGCCATCACCACATTGTAGGCTGCCCACAGGAACTCCCGGCCGTACATGTCTTTCGCGATGACCGTGAAGATGTCGCCGGCGGCACGCACCGAGATCACTTCCCGGTACGTGACCACCTTCAAGTCAAAATACTTCACGAATGCGCGGCAATACTTGAGGTACTCCTGACGCGTGGGATTCTTCTCCGTGCACACGAGGGGGAAACCGGCAAGCTCCAACTTGTCGGCGGTGGAAAACCACCGCATGTACGTGGGGTGCGAACACAAGGCGCTGCATACAGGCCCCTTGTCGATGGCGATGGCCTTCAGTTCCGCCTGCTTCGCGGCGTGCAACAGCCCCAACGCGGCGGGCCCCGCGCCCACCACGAGAATATCGTGCGTCTCGTTCAGTCCATGCGTCTTCATGTGACCCTCGCTCGCAACCCATGGTATCACAGCGCGGATTCGCCACGGCCAAACGAAGAGAAACCCACAGAGGAAGACCCGGTGGCAAAGAGGGAAACCTCTTCGTAGGGCGGGAATGATACCCGCCCTCTTCAATGAGAGGGACCAAACCCCGTCCTACTTGATACCCGTACATCGCAACATGACAGCGGCAAATCCGCAATCCAAACACGCGTGTCCACAGATTGCACAGATTCGCGGCGCGGTATAGCCGCAGCCAAACGAAGATAGCGATTCCAGCGATTCAAAAGACAGACAAGGGGAAACCAGCAAAGGGGACCTCGCAGACGCACCGTGAGCTATGCATCGCCTTCAGGGAACTCTTGTGCGACGTGCTGACCCCGGGTAGTCCCGCGTTCCCCGGGCCAACCCGGGGCTGTGAGTGCCCAGGCCCCTCAGGCCATTGCGGCGGCTCAACGCCGCCGATTCACCAGCGAGCCCGCGGGCCACTGCCAGAGCGTGCCCATGCCACCTCACGAGCAAAACGCCCGCTTCCTTATTCTGCACCTCCTTCTGGTCCACCGGGGAACTTCGTGTCCCTCGCAGGGATTACACCGGGTACGTGAAACAACCCGATGCTATCGTCTCGAAGGAGTGAAGGATGCTGACCGCGCACGCCCCCGCGGGCTACGCCGTTTCCAAGTTGGCCGTGTCGATGGGATGGATTCCGAAGTCCGCCGCCTCACCGCGCACGGCTATCGGTATCGGTGTCTTCGCCGCGCTCCTGCCGGACCTCGACATGATCTATTTCCTCACAATCGACCAGCGCCAGCACCTCCACCACGGCTACTGGACGCACATACCCTTGTTTTGGGTGGCGGTATGTGGCGCCGCGATCATCGGGAGCTGTCTCCTGCGCTGCCACCGCATCATTCCGCTTGTCGTTCTCGCAGGCGTCAACCTCCTACTCCATTGTTTCCTTGACACCATCGTCGCGGGTATCCTCTGGCACAAACCCTTCAGCCACCGTTACACCGTCTTTGCCGAAGTGCCGAACGTGTATCCCTACACCGCGCTGAATTTCATCCTGCACTGGACCTTCGCGCTGGAAGTGCTGATTTGGCTGGCCGCGTTTGGCGTTTTCGCATGGGGACGGCGCGCCGCCAGAAGGCGCGCGATACGGATTCCGCACGCAGCACTTACCGACTTCTGACTGGCTTCCGCCTCTGTCTACAGGTATCCTGGCGTCTACCCCGCAACTGGAGCCACACATGAAGAAACGCATCGTGATTGCGGTGATCACCGCGGGGTTCCTTCTCGTTGCCGTAGCCGTAGCCGTGTTCACCTTTGGACCGGGGCTGGTGGAATCCCGCATGAATCGTGTCCGTGCCGCTGCAAAGCCCGCGCCTTCAGATGTTTCGCGCGCGTTTCATTCGACCCTGTTCGTGGCCGACTTGCATGCGGACACCCTCCTCTGGAATCGAAACCTGCTCATCGAGTCAGGCCGAGGACACGTAGACATCCCCAGACTGGCCGCTGGCAATGTGGCCCTCCAGATGTTCACTGTCGTCACACAGACCCCGCGGAACATGAATTACAACAACAACGCCAGCTCGACCGACAACGTCACCCTTTTGGCCATGCTGCAATGCTGGCCACCTGCAACCTGGTCCAGCCGCCTGGAACGCGCGCTCTACCAAGCGCGCCGTCTCCATGACGCGGCGGACAATTCCGGCGGTACCCTATCGCTCATTGAATCGCAAGAGGACTTCAGCACGTTCATGGAACGCCGGAAGACCCAGCCGCGAGACGTCGGCTGCTTGTTGGGAATTGAAGGGCTTCACTGCCTCGAAGGAAGCTTGGAGAACGTCGATGTTCTCTTCAGTGCGGGGTTTCGAATGATGGGTCCCGCCCATTTTTTCGACAACGAGGTGGGTGGCTCTGCACACGGCGTCGAAAAGCGAGGCCTCTCAGAGTTCGGACTGCAGGTCGTGCGCCGCATGGAGGAGTGTCATATCGTCATCGACCTCGCCCATGCATCGCCCAAACTGATCGACGACATCCTGCGCGTCGCGACGCACCCGGTCATCTGTTCACATACCGGAGTTAAGGGAACCTGCGACAATGGCCGAAACCTCAGCGATGACCACCTGCGGCGTATTGCCCAATCAGGGGGTCTGATCGGAATCGGCTACTGGGATAGCGCCGTATGCGGGAACGATGTTGCGTCTATCGTTGCCGCCATTCGCTACGCCGTAAACGTTGCGGGAGTGGACCATATCGCGCTTGGGTCAGACTTCGACGGTGCAGTAACGACGCCATTCGATGCAAGCGGTGTCGTCACGATAACGGATGGACTGCTTGCCGCCGGGGTAGCCGAAGAAGATATCGCAAAGATCATGGGGGAGAATGTTCAGCGATTCTTCATGCAGGCCCTTCCTCCCGCGTGAGTACTACCGGGACTCCAAAGGCTTTCAGTTCGTTGAGCCTCACCCAGCCTGCGGATACCGTCCAGTCCGATCTTATGATCGGAGCGCTGTGCCGCCGCGCTCGGCGAGCGAGGCAGTACTGGAGAGACCACATCGAAGATCTCGTGTCTCTCCTTGACTCCACGCCTCCGTGCTCAGGTGAATTCAAGACCATGGGCAGGGATGCCCATGACACCTCACGAGCGAGACGCCCGATCCCCCTTCTTTCGTCTTCCTTTTCAATCGGGGCAATCGGTGAAATCGGTGGATGCGACTTTGTCACGGCGCGTGGAAGGGTTGCACCTCGACGAAATTGAATGCCGTGTTCTGTCCCGCGCCGGCGCCGGGGGTGTCGTTGGCGGCCCAGTCGGTGATCGCGAGTTGAGCCGTTTCCGCGGTGGCGCGAAACACGTACCGCTGGAGCGTGAACCACGCCGGATGCTCGCGGTTGTAAGGGCCGAACTCGTGCGCGTAGTTGCTGGGGTACGGGTTGATGAAGCAGAACTCAGGCACAGCCTCGGCGCCCTCGACCTGGATGCGCAGCACCGCCTCATGCTCGCGCTCCATGAGTTCAAGCGTGCTGCCGATGAGCTTCACCGAATACAAACGCCCGGGCTGCAAGGCCTGAATAGCCTGCGAAATCCGGTTGGGACGCTCCGCGGATCGCGTCATGCGGCAGAACTGATTGCCCGCGGAGGTCTCGGGGTAGCGGCCCTGGAGCCAACTGAATCCTTCCATTGCGTCTGGCACAATGGATCCTTCCGCCGCGGCCTCCACCTGCCAGCCGTCGAGACCGGATAGAAAGTCCGGATTCTGGATATGCGGCAGGATATAAGGATCGCTGGTCATGCGCTCGCGCTTGCCCTCGATACAATAGTGCCGCATAAGCTGGTGCGCCCAACGAAGCGACTCCTCGTCCGCGTAGCTCGCGGAGTACTCCATGATGCCGAATAGCCCCCAGAACGCGGGCTCCGTCGCGAGCCGGTGAAACTGCATGTCCATGAACACCTGATAGTCCACGGCGGGATTGAGGTTCTGACTTTCCGGCGGCGCGCACAGGTAGCCGAGCGTCATCACCAGCCGCTGCGCCACGTCCGGCATGCTCGCCTGCCAGGACACGAGGTCCTCCTGCAACTGCCGCGATATGGACTGGGACGCGGCAAGCTCTGATGGTTCTTCCTGCAGGTACTTTTCCCACGCGAAGCGATACCCCAGGTCCGCGATACGCTGGCGGAACTCCGCACTGGGCGCATGCTCGTATAGATCGCCGCACCACGCGTAGAACGTCTTGCCAGCGAAGCCGGGCGTGTCGTGCAAACGCGCCATGGCGTCCGTCCACGCGCGATAATGGTCCGCGCCAGCGCTTAGAAACTCATCGACGATCATCCCCGAGAACTGCGCTTGTGTTGCCGCAGGATTGGCCGCCCACACCTCATACACTTGGTCCGCCGTCGGGGCCTGTGGACTCGACAAGCCCGGCAAGGACGCGTTGGAGATCCAGGCGCGGCCTTCCTGGCGCCACCGCTCGAGTTCTTCCGCGGCGGGACTGCCCGAGGCGATGAGCGTGTTCACATGCGGCAGCACATGCTTCGATACGTAGGCCCAGTCATATGTGCCAAAGGCCTTGATGTGGGGAGCGGCGGGGTAGTAGCAGTACATCAATTCCGGCACCGTGCGCACCTCGAGTTCGCCGGAATTGGTGGACGCAATCGCGAGATTGTGCTTGCCTTCCGCCACGTAGCGCATGGCCTCGAAGACGCCACTCGCCGGATTGCGCCGCCACAGGATCGGCGAGGTCTCGCCATCGAGCACAACCTGCGGTCCTTCTTCGCCATCGGTCGCCGCCGAGATGAAGATCCAACCCGCGCGCGGATTCAGAAACCCGTGGTCCCCGGTACCGACATCTTCGATGCGCAAGTGGAATAGCTCTGTCACGAAGTTGTTTCGTACCTTCAACTCCGCATAGTCCCCGCCCCAGCGCGGCGCCTTGGGCCACGCCACCTCCCGTTCAATCGTGAGCCCTGTCAGCACAGTGCCTTCCGGCTGCACTGCGGCCACGCGCACATGGTAAATGTCGCCGTTGTCCGGCTTGTCCAGATCAAAGCCGAGCGCAACCCGTTTCACGATGGCCGGTACCGGCACATCCTGTTCCGCCCGAGGCTTGTCCTTGTCTCCTTTGAAGAGCGACACGTGCAGCGTCATGTCCGCACGGTCATTGCCCAGGCCCCGAAGATCGATGTTCACAGAGAGCTTGCGCGCCTCGTACTCGGTCGTGCACGCCACCACCGAGGCAAGGGGAAGCTGGGCCGTGTCCGTGGTGATGAGACACGGAATCCGCCACAATCCGCCGCTGCCGCCCCAGTCGAGACATTCGATCGCCAGAAGGTTGGCCTCTCCCGGTTTGAGCAAGGCGGTCACGTCCGCGATCGCCGCGATATCGGCGACGGTGTTGTCCGTGGCGTCGCCGAAGGCGTTCACGCGCACGCCGTTGCAGTACAAAGTGAAGGCATCATTAACCGCGCCAAGCACGAGCCAGGCCCGCATCCCTTGCCAATCGGCGGGCACATCCACGCCGCGCCGGTACCACGCGTAGCCGTCCACATCCGGGAAGCCCTGTTCCTCCCACCGCTGACCGGCCTGGATGGTGGCCCAGTCGCCGTCGCTCGCCGAGACCGTGTGCCAGCCGTCGCGCAGACCCACATGATCCGGGTCGGGTGTGAATCGCCAGCCGGTGGCGAGGTCCAGTGTGGGCTGGGCAGGCTGGGCAAGTGCGACGGACAACACGCTGAGGGCCAGGATGAGGTTCATGGCGGAATCTCCCCGGGATGAGGGTGCTTGTTTGCACCCACACGATAGATCGAAAAGGCGGTTGGGGCAAATGCGCAAGCCACGTCCACCTCAAACCTGCGTGCCGGCGGCAGAACGCCGAATGTGCCGGTCTCGCTTCCTCCTCCTCACCCTTTCGCCAGTGTCCGAGGCAACTTGACAGTCGAGAAGGAACCAGTGAGAGGAGGTCCCCGCGGCTTTTCACGCGGCGGGATGTCCGGTACAATGGAACCAGGCTACTTGGTGAACCGGCTCCGGGCGTGCTGCTCGCCCCGCAAAGGAGAAATCCATGTCTTCCGATTCCGCATCCGTAACGCGCCGGGGGTTTCTTAAGGGTACCGCATTGGCGGCGGGCGGTCTTGCGCTCGCCGCGGGCGCGGCCGCGGCACAAGAAGCACCCGCGGCGCGCGTTCCCACAGCTGTCCTGGGCCGTACGGGAGTCGAGGTCTCCCGCCTCGGGATCGGCTGCGCCCCGTTCCAGCGTCCGCACCTGAGTATTGATGATGTCCGGGCGACGCTCTTTCGCGGGCTGGAGCTGGGCGTGACCTACCTGGACGTCGCCCCCAACTACGGCGTGCGCGGCAACTTCTCTGAGGAGAAGATGGGCCCCACCATCAAGGAGATTCGCGATAAAGTCTTCCTGGTCACCAAGACTGAGGAGGCCACCTACGAGGGCGTCTGGAAGTCCCTGAGACTCAGTATGGAGCGCATGCAGACCGACCACCTAGACCTCGTACACCTGCACAACTTCGGCAACGAATCTCGGTTTGAAGACCTGACAGCAGTCTTTGGGGACCAGGGAGCCCTGGGCGCCCTCCGAGAAGCGCGCAAGCAGGGCGTCATCCGCTTCATCGGCGCCACGGGACACCTCTATCCTTCCCGCTTCCACAAGGCGCTGGACACGGGCGAAATCGATGTGTTGATGAACGCGGTGAACTTCGTTTCGCAACACGTATACGACTTTGAAAACAAGGTGTGGGCCCGGGCCCGCCTGGACAATGTCGGTCTGGTCGCCATGAAGGTACTGGGGGGCGAAGCCGGCGGCGGCAAGCGATTCCGGATTCCCCAGGAACATTACGAAATGGCCATCCGCTATTCGCTTTCCATCCCGGGGTGCGCATGCAGCGTGATCGGGTGCGAGAACGTCGCCGAGCTGGAACAGGCGGCGCGTGTGGTCGCCATGTCCCAGCCTTTGTCGGATGAGGAGAGAATGACTTTGGCGAAGACCGGCCTTGAGTTGAGTGCAACGGACGGCTGGTCCAGCGCGTACGGTGGTCCGCTGACGTAGGCAAGTTGTTGAATGGCCCAAATCCGCACGGAGCGTCACGGAATCGAGTTTTTCGTGTTTCCGGGGTGTAAATTGCTTGTTGACCCTCGCTTGAGTATAATCTGTCCGCCGTAACGGTGCTGCCTTGGGGGGGGTGCGTAAACACCACCGCCCCGGCGCCGGAATCTGCGGAGTATCCCAAGCCTGGCGGGAGTCAGCACGAATACGGATATCAGGAATATCGGGCCCGAAGCCACCGTTAAGCTAAGTTCAGGAGGCGATTTCAATGAGCAATGCGCAAGATCTGACGACCAGCAATTTCGATTCGACTGTCAAGCAGGGTGTGACCCTGGTGGACTTCTGGGCCGAGTGGTGCGCCCCGTGCCGCATGATGACGCCCGTGCTCGATGCCATCGCGAACGAGTACAGCGGCAAGGCGACGGTAGCCAAGATCAATGTGGACAACGAACCGGATCTGGCGATGAAGTTTGACGTATCGAGCATCCCGACCCTGATTGTGTTCAAGGATGGCGAGATTTCGAAACGGTTCGTCGGAGTCACGTCCAAAGGCGACCTGACAGCCGCCTTGGATGGCGCCGCGGGCTGAGGCTCGTATTCCGCCAAGAGCCGTATGTTAATCAAACTCCTTATCATCACCATCTGCGGCGTGGCGGCTTACGCCACTGCCGCGCGTTACGGGCTGGATGGTTCCAAGGGACTTCTGCACGACCCCTTGACCATTGCCTTAACGGCAATGGCCGTGGCCTACGGCGTGGTGCGGCTGACGCTAGGGCCCTTGGCAGGGCCGCTCGAATGGGCGCAACCCGTGGTCGAGGTCAAATCTTCAGAAGA
>JADLCA010000173.1 GCA_020847495.1 Candidatus Hydrogenedentota bacterium
GCGTGCTCTTCTACGTTCTCGGAGTGCTGATTTCGTACGGTCTTACCTTCGCCTCGGCCGCTTTGTGGGGTGCCCTGTGCGCGATTGTCTCGTTTGTCGTGGGTGCGCTGAGTAGCTCCTTTGAGCAGGGAAGGGAGGTTTCATCTGCTATCATGTTTCCAATCCACATGGGAATGGCTTGGGTAACACTGGCGCCCACGGGTCTGGGTATCCTTCTGAGCGTCGCCGCATTGAAATTGCTTGCGCGGCGCTTCCGCAAAGTGGAACGCGGCGAGGTGGAACCAAACGACGCGGCCGAACCGCATCTCGGTCCTGCGTGAGCCCTCTTTGAGTTGGGGGATCTCGTTGTTAGATTGACACGGTTGTTGGAGAGCACCAAGACATGAGACGTAGCAACCAGTGCCCGAAGTGCGGATCGAGAAATGTCATTGTAGATGCCAAGGTGCCTAATACCGCAACTATGGCTGACAAGTTGACGATTGCGACGTTTCGAAATCCCGATGCGGTCCTATTTACCGGCGAGCAGAGGACGACCGTGTCCGCCTGGGTTTGCGCGGACTGCGGATATGTGGAGTTTTATGCCGACTCACCGGGGAGCATCAGAACCACGTAAGCATCGCGGTGCATTGGGCTGCGACGGAGCACACCTCGACAAAGAAGGTGTCGCACCTTCAGCGCTCAAGATCGGGGGGAGACACCGCTAACCCTGGGCGGCGCTTCGCTCTACCCAGGGCTAGTATGGTTCTGGCCCTTCAGGCCGCCAGTGAAGATCCCTTGAGTCACAGTCCATTCCGACTTCATCTGCGCCAATTGGTGTCATCTGCGGATATCCGTTGGGCCCCATGCGGTTCCTGTCTTCTCATCTGCGCGAATCTGCGTCATCTGCGGACGCGTATCTGTCTTCAATCTCTTCCAGTCTTCAAATCTGTGAAAATCTGCGTAATCTGTGGATGAACTCTTGGAAAACAGGGACAGTCCAGTCTGCGCTCGAAGACTCGCCCCGCTTGGGACAGTCCCTGTTTTCCCGTCGCCGCGCCGCGTTGCCGATTTGACAATTCTGGGCCTGAACTGTACGATTCGGCGTTTAATTAGAGCGGCATCGTGCAGTATCCGCGCGTGGAGAATCAGCTACATGCATCCCTTTCGAACGCACACTTGTGGTGAATTGCGCCCCGAACACGTGGGCAAACAGGTCCGCCTGTCGGGCTGGGTCCATCGCAAACGCGACCACGGCGGGGTCATCTTCATCGACCTGCGCGACCACTACGGTCTGACCCAGATCGTCATCAATCCCGGCCAGCCTTTCTTCAAAGAGGCGGAGCAGGTCCGTGCGGAAAGTGTCGTGCGCATCGATGGGGACGTCGTCGCGCGCAGTCCGGAGACGGCGAACGCCAATCTCGCCACGGGCGGGATCGAAGTGGTCGCGGCGGGGTTCCATGTCGAATCGGTTTCGGAGCTGATTCCCTTCCCGGTGAATCAGGAGTTGGAGTATCCGGAAGAGACGCGCCTGGCGTATCGCTTTCTCGACCTGCGCCGCGAGCGATTGCATCGCAACATCCTGTTGCGGTCGAAGACGGCCCAGCTCACGCGCGCGCACTTGACCAGCCGCGGCTTCACCGAGTACCACACGCCGATTTTGACCAGCTCTTCGCCGGAAGGCGCGCGCGACGACCTCGTGCCGAGCCGCATTTACCCCGGCGAGTTTTACGCCCTGCCCCAGGCGCCGCAGCAGTTCAAGCAGTTGCTGATGATCTCGGGCTTCGACCGCTATTTCCAGATCGCGCCCTGTTTTCGCGATGAAGACAGCCGCGCGGACCGTAGTCCCGGCGAGTTCTACCAGATCGATATGGAGATGTCGTTCATCACGCAGGACGATCTGTTTCATGAGGTCGAGCTGTTGCTGGGGCGCATCTTCGGCGAGTTGTCCACGAAGAAGATTCTCGCCAACCCCTTCCCGCGCATCCCGTATCGCGAGTCGATGGAGAAGTACGGCACGGACAAGCCGGACATCCGTTTCGGACTCGAGATGATCGACGTGACGGACCTCTTCGGCGATTGCGAACTGAAGGTCTTCAGCGCTGCGGTGAAGAGCGGCGGCGCGGTGAAGGCCATCAACGCGAAGGGTGTGGCCTCGCAGTCCCGCAAGTTCTTCGACGACGCGGAGGCCTTCGCGAAGGGCGAAGGCGCCAAAGGGCTCGCTTGGATTGCCCTGCGCGACGGCGAACTGAAAGGTCCCATCGTAAAGTTCCTCAGCGAAGCCGAGCAGAAGGCCCTCATCGAGAAGACGGCCGCTCGCGAAGGCGACGCGCTCTTTTTCGGCGCGGGCGATCGCGCGACGACGAACGCGCTTCTGGGCAAGGTGCGCACGTATCTAGCCAACGCGCTCGGCATCGTCGATCCGAACCTCGCGGCCTTCTGCTGGATCGTTGACTTCCCCATGTTCGAGTGGAACGAGGACGAAAAGAAAGTCGACTTTTCGCACAACCCCTTCTCGATGCCGCAGGGCGGTCTCGAAGCGTTGCTCGAGAAGGACCCGCTGGACATCCTCGCCTTTCAGTATGACGTGGTGTGCAACGGTATCGAGCTTTCTTCGGGCGCCATCCGCAACCACAGACCCGAAGTCATGCTTAAAGCGTTCGAGATCGCCGGGTACCCCGAGGAAACCGTCAAGACTAAGTTCCCGGCCTTGTGGCAGGCCTTCCACTACGGGGCCCCCCCTCACGGAGGGATTGCGCCAGGGTTCGACCGCATCGTCATGTTGCTGGCCGACGAGCCGAACATCCGCGAGGTGATCGCCTTCCCCCTGAACCAAAAGGCCCAGGACCTGCTCATGGGCGCGCCCAGCGAAGTGACCCCGCGGCAGCTCCAGGAGCTGCACCTGCAGATAAAGTACCCGCCCAAGCCCGAGCGCTGAGCGCACGGCGGGGAAGAAGACAAAAAGAAGAGAAGAACATCCCCCTTCACCCCCTTCAAAGGGGGACACTGCAATACTACGTCTACTGTCTATCCACGTCTCTTGGGCAACGCGAGGACCCGCTGCTCCCAACGCAAGCGGCCCAAAGATCCACAACAAACGGCCCGAAGGGCCGAGGGGGATGTTCCCCGCTTCTCGCCATCGCCCCCGGCTTTCTTCCAACTCACCGTCCCTCAATGGCTTCCAAGACATCTGCCTCGTTCACCCCAATGACCGCGAAGAACGAAGAATACCGCAGTATTTTTGTCTTGACAAAATAAATACCTGGGTATATTTTAGTGACATCGGGGCAATGGGCTGTTGCCCCACAATTCGGGGGACCCGGATATGACCGGCCATCAACATCACTCCTCACCCGCACCCGATCCCGGCGAGTTGCCGTCGGCGGAACTGGAAGTCCTCGCGAGCTTGTGGCAACAGGGCAACGCCACCGCGCGCGAGATCCGCGAGGCCATGTTCGAGTACCGGCCCATGACCCATGGCGCCATGGTCACGCTGCTGCGGAGGCTGGAAGAGAAGGGCCTCGTCACAAAAGTGAAAGCGCCGGTGGGCAAGGCCTTTGTCTATCGCGCCAAACCCTCGCCGCACCAGACTTACCGTAGCCTGATGGGCCGGATACGCCAGCGCATCTTCGGCGGCAGCGGCGCCGTCATGGTCGCGTCACTCTTCGAGTCGGAACTGCCCAGCCATGAGGAGCTGCAGGCGCTCGAAGCCCTGGTGGAAGAACTCCGCGCCAAGTCCAAGCGGCGCCGGGATGGTCGAAAGGAGTAACCGCGATGAATCCGTTGTCGAATTGGACGGCCTTTGCGGACGCGTGGTGGAGTTGCGTACTCCACAGCACGTGCCAATCCTCGCTGGTGGTTCTCGCCGCGTTCGCGGTGGTGTGGCTGCGCCGGAAGCGGTCCGCCACGTTCCTGTACGCGGTGCTCGTGGTGGCCCTACTGAAATTCCTCGTGCCTCCGATCATCTCGCTCCCGGTGCTTGAACACCCCAGCGCGGCGCCTGTGGCCACGCACTCGTCCGAATTCACGCCGGGACCCGCACCCGCCGTGGCTTCCGCTCTGGTGGTCTCCGAGGATACGCCCGCATCGCAGCCACCTTTAGCGGCCGCGCCAAGTCTCGAAGCGGAACGCACGACGTCCTCGCCCCCAGCTCCCGCGCCGCAACCGGTGACTGAGATAGCACTCGCCGCGCCGTCCGCGGAGCCGCCCGTGACCCCAGTTGTGCCCGCCACCCCGTCTTCCTCGGAGGCTCCTGTTGTGGCGCCTACACCGCCGGCGCGAGCAATTAATCTGCGTGACCATTGGAAACTGCTGCTCGCGCTGTTGCATGGAACCGGCATCCTCGTGCTTGGCCTGCTCATGGCGAACGCCTACCTGCATCTGCGCAGACTCCTGCGCGCGGCGCAACCGGCGGGCCCGGAATTGTCGAACCTGGCAAACGAAGTGGCGGAACGCCTGGGACTGCGCCGCCGCGTGTCGGTGCTGCTCACCGCCGCACCCTGCGCGCCGATGGCGGCGGGCTTGTTCAAACGCCGCATCTTGCTTCCCGAAGCACTGGCCGGCCTCAAACCGGAAGAACTGCGCGCGATCCTCGCGCACGAACTCGCTCACCACCGCCGTTTGGACCTCGCGTTCATTTGGGTCGAACATCTCGCGACCCTGCTCTGGTGGTTCAACCCGCTGGTGTGGATGCTGATTCGCGCCCTTCACCGCACGCGCGAGGACTGCTGCGACGACATGGTGCTGAGTCTCGGGCTCGCGGGCGATAGTGAATACTGCGACACCCTCCTGCGCGCCGCCAAACGCCTGCACCGCCCCTTGGCGCCGCGGCTGATCTTCGGGTGCGCCAGCAAACTTCACCCCATGGCCCAACGGCTCACGCGCATCATGGACACGGCCATCCGGCGCCGCGCCGCGCTGACGGCGTGGGGCACTGCCGGGGTAATTGTGATGGGGTTGGTGCTATTGCCGACCTTCCTGCCGGTCGCGGCGGATGCGAATGATGCACGGACCAGCACGGACGAGACACGGACCAGCACGGACGCCGCACAGACGGCGCAGGCGAGCGCGGCTACCTCGACGGCGACGGTGTCGGCCAAGGCCGAGTCCGGCAAGGAATGGTACGACACGGGCATCGTGATGACCGCAGGTATGACCTTCGCGTTGACTGCGGAAGGCAGCGTCAGTTGGGACCGGAACCTGCCGCGCGTGACACCCGCGGGCGCGGGGCGCACGCCCAACGCGAGTTGCGGCCGCCCCGAAGAATTCCCTATGCCAGACGCGCCCTGCGGCGGCCTCCTGGGCCGCATGGGTGAAGGCCTGGCTTTCTTCATCGGTGAACGCACGACCGTCACCGGCGACGGCAGCAACCTCTTCCTGACCGTGAACGATCGATTGAATAACTTTGGCGACAATGATGGATCGTTCATCGTGACAGTCGCCCCGGCAGGATCGAAGTCATCCGAAGCATCCCCTCAACCAGCTGGTCCACGCGGCAAGGTCCTGCGGTTTGACGGCCAGAACGACTACGTTCTCGTTCCCCCGGCGAAACCCTTGGACCTCAGCGAGACCCTGACGATATCGGCATGGGTTCGCATCGAACCGGGATGCAGCGACGAAGCGCCGGTGCTGCGCCGGGGCGACGCGCGGCCCGGCTATGATCCATATATGTTTGGTGTCTACCGGGGTCAAATGCACTTGGGCGCGTTTCGAGACACGAGCATCAATCACAATACCGCCGAACTGGTGAGCGCCGCCTACGACACTGACTGGCATTACTGGACCGGCGTGCGTGATGCGCAGGCGGGACGGCTCTACCTGTACCGCGATGGCAGACTCGTTGACCAAGCGCCGGTGAGCGGTCCACTCCAGTACAGCACGGAGTCCATGGGCAACGAGATGGGCGCCATTGACCAAGGCGCATGGAGCCGCGGCAGCAATTGGGGCTTCTTCAAAGGTGAGATCGATCAGGTCAGTGTGTGGAACATCGCGCGCAAGCCCGAGGATATCCAGCGCGAAATGAAGGAAGGCATCAAGCCCGAGGAGCCCGGCCTGGTCGCACTTTGGACTTTTGATGAAGAGGGCCAGAGCGTAAAGGACAGTTCGCCATCCGGGATCGCTGCTACGTTGGGTTCGTCGTCCGAACCCGACGAAAACGACCCGGCTCGCGTCGATCCGCACGCTGCGCCTGCTCAAACTGTGGCCGCAATCTCATCCGATCCTGTCTCCAAAATCGACGAAGAAATCACCGCGCACTACGCCAACGCCGATGCGGAAATCCAGGACTACATCCGCTGGACCGCGAAGAACTTCACCCGTGGAAACCTGTGGTTCGCGCATGATGCCTTTGCGCAACTCTCTCCGGACGAGCGCGAAAAGAGGATCGTTCAAACAGTTGAAGCACTGAATGCCGAGTACGGCCGGCACCTGTGTCCCGCTTTGGCGGAAGCGGGCGCGCTCAAGGATGCGCGTCTACTCCCCGGCCTTATCAAGGCGGCTTCCTATCACCGCGACGACAGCGATTACGACTGCCGTCCGAAGTGGATGGCGGTGTCGGCGCTTGGCCGGCAGGACGATATCTCCGCGGTGCCCACGCTGATTCCCCTCGTCGATCACGGCAACACGAACACACGCATGTGGGCGCGCGCGTCGCTGGTGCGCCTCACGGGCCAGAATTTCAAGGACGACAAGCAAGCCTGGGGCACGTGGTGGAACAACAGTGGCCACGAGCCGAAAATCGACCTCGCACAACTGAAGCCGTGGGTGATGCCGGGCCAGGCGCAAGCGGCCACGCCGCCTCCCGCGGCACCGCCATCCCGGCCGCTGCAACCTGCTGTGGTGCCGCCGGAATCGCAGGCGGTCGTTGATGCCCTGCCGGGCGAACTGGTCTTCAAAGGGGCCTACTTCCACCGCAGCCGGGGCTCGGACCTCTCCGCGCCGAGCGTGGTCTGGATCAAGAAGACCGGTGAAGGCGAGTTTATCGCGGCCAGCTATCTGCCGTCCATCAACGAAACTACCGTCGCGTATGTGTCGAAGCAGAGCCTTCTCCGCAGGTACGAGGGACACTACCATGGACGAGATGGCCAAACATCGTTCAGACGGTTCCTGGAACTTGCGGATGGAACGGTAGGCGTTACCAACGAAGGCGGTGAGAAGGACGGGCAGTTCGAGACGCTCACCGTTCCATCGAAGGCGCTCTTCATGCCGAATAGCCGGCCTGATTCCTACTCCGCACACATGGGATACTTTCAACTGTCGGTCCCGTCGGTAACAGATCCGGATGATGTCCCGTGCTACGACTGGGATAATTCGGGCAAAGGCATGGCGAGCTATACAATCCGGATGGAGAACAAGGGCAAAGAAGAGATCACCGTCCCGGCGGGCACCTTCACAGCCAATCACGTCGTCGAAACCCAACTCACCTCCGGCGACACTTGGTACAAGAAGCGCGCGGGCCACACCACCGACTATTGGGTGCTCGACAACGGCGTGATCGTCCGCATCCTACGCCACCGCGAGCCGTATGAGTTGCAGTTGCTCAATGTCGAGGCGCCGGCCGAGTTGCCCGGATTTCTTGGGGAGGCTGAGATGAAGCCGGCGGGAACGCTGACGATTCTTTCCGCCGTGTACGGTGCGGCGGATAGCTGGGTCGATTTGACCGAGATCCTGAACCAGCGGATTCAAAACGACACGCTGGAAGTTCAGATCACGAACGAACTCGGCGGCGATCCGGTATACGGTTCCCCGAAGCAGTTGAACGTCCACTATCGGGTCGGCGACAAGACCTATGTCATCACCGTGGACGAGCTTGAGATGTTGCGCCTGCCGGAGCCGCCCAAGCAGCAGTCGTCCTCAAACCAAGTGGGCACGCAATCGCGTCAAGGCGCGGCGGCTACCGCCACGGCGCAGGCATCGGCTGGCACTCCGGCAGGACTTCAATCGCAGCCTGCATCGAACAGCGATGATATGGTTGTCTTGAACCGTGAAAAGATGGTCCAGGAAATGGCCTCCTTGAACTACGCGGATGTGGTGACTACCTTGAATCCGTGGATGGTCAAAGACAACGAAGGTAAGTATATTGGAATCGCTTCCGACAATTTCGCGGGCGTCCCGCTCTGTGGCGTAATTGGCCTGCAAAACGGTGATGTGGTCAACACCATCAACGGCGTCAAGGTCGACAGCGACCAAAAACTCGCAGAGATCTTTGAAAAGTTCGCGAATGCAGTCAATTTCCGGCTTGGTGTCATTCGCAATGGAGA
>JADLCA010000174.1 GCA_020847495.1 Candidatus Hydrogenedentota bacterium
CCCCAAGTGTCCGACAGCCAACCGCCAAAGGCGCGAATCACCCCGGTGGGCAGGCTGGTGCAAGCCGCCAAGGCGCCCGCCGCGGCGACCGTTGTCCCATAGGCGCTGACGTAATACGGCACCAGCCACTGGGCCAGCCCGACAAAGCCGCCGAAGGTGAAAAAGTAGTAGAGGCCGAAACGCCACACGCGCGGATGACGTAAGGGTGTGAGGCGTTGCGCGAAGCTGGTGATGTGAGAGTCATCGACCTTCTTGGGGGCTGCGAATAGGAGAAACAGGATGGTCATGACAACGAGCGCCGCGGCGTAGATTCGCGGCATCTGACGCCACGCCTCGACCTGCTCGCCATTCTCCGTGAGCCACCGCAACAGCACGGGAGCGCCCATGCTCGTTAAGGCGGCCCCGGCGTTTCCGGCCCCGAAGATGCCCAGCGCCGTGCCCTGGTGCTCGCGCTTGAACCAAACGGAGGTGTAGGCAATGCCCACGGCGAAGGACGTGCCGGCAAGCCCGAATCCCAGGCTCGCCAGGAAGAACTTCGTGTAGGTGTCTGCGTAGCTCAACAGGAACATGGGAATTGCGGAGAGCAACATCACCCCCGCGTACACGTACTTGCCGCCGTACTTGTCTGTGAGAATGCCCACCGGCAACCGTACGAGTGACCCGCTCAGAACCGGAATGCCCATCAGCCAGCCCATCTGCGATTCGGTGAAATGGAAGGCCTGATTCTCGACAAGAAACGTGACCAGCACCCCGTTCAGCATCCAACACGCGAAGCACACGGTGAATGCAATGGTGTTCAACGCGAGTACGACGTACGCTTTCCCTGGTTCGTGCGCATGCATTCCCTGTTCCCCCGTGCTCTTCCCACCGTGGCAGCGCATTGCTATTTCTCGCTGGCATCCTTGTCCCTGCCGGAACTCATCAGAAGGTCAAACCAATGGAGCATTGCATTGAGTCCGTACAGACCGGCGCCCGTCGCCACGACCATCATGACCAGGTGAAAGGCATAGCGCCGAAGATTGATCAGAAAGAGACTCGCGGGCTCTCCGCTGGAATCATCGAGGGGATGTGTGCCCGCGATGTACTCCTTGGAATCTGGGATGCCATCGCGATCAAGATCGCTCGTATCGCCCAGCGCCTCGGGCAGCTCTTCCGGATGCAGGCGAATCTGCAGGAACTTGGTCTTTCCCAAGGTGTTGATGATGGAATCTCCGAATGCATTCAGAATAGGGTTGTGGGCATTCTGTCCCGGCTCAAACGCCGCTCGCGCCCGATTGAGCTGATTCAACTCTTCCGTCGAGAGGCTGCCAATCTGGCCAGGCTTGAGTCCTTCGGGGCCGTCCGGGTGAACGTGACACATCGCGCAATTGGTGCCGCGCCCGGAGTTCTTCTTCACAAACTGCTGGAACTCGGGGTAGCCATACGCGGGCAGCGCCAAGGTAAATGCGATCGCCGCGGGCAAGAATCTACGGGGTGTCATCCGGGGACTCCTTTGAAGAAGGTATAGATTGCATCACCGAACAGCGTCATCGTTACGAGGTACAGCGCGGCGGCCGCCGCAATCATGGACAATGTGCGCCGGCTCGATCGGCGGAAGATCCACGGAACCGCCAACAGCAGAACGATGCCCGCATTCATCGCCAGCATCACGACCCAGAACGGGAGCAATTCCAGCGGGTAATACAGGAAGAAGAAGTACCACTCCGGCTTGATACCCTCGGGCGTTGATCCCAGGGGATCGAAAGGCTCAAAGAGCGGATAGGCGAATAGAGATTCAAACGGCAGGCATAGCGCCAAGGTGATCACCGCGAGAAACACGAGACCCCACAACGAAAAGTCCTTGAGAAGAAAGAAGGGGAAAAACCGCTCGGTCTTTCCGGTTGGATGGTCCACCCCCTGGCTCATGCCATGGAGCTGAACCATCAGCACGTGCAAGCCGAGTGTCGCGAAGGTCAGCAGGGGGAGTATCACCACGTGCAGCGCGTAGAAGCGGCTCAGGGTTGCTTGGCCGACCGCCGCCTCGCCCTGGATCAGTTCCTTCACATAACGCGGGAAATCGGCCAGCGCGCCCGGCATGTACTGTCCGGCTTCCTCGATGGATTGAAGGCCGACCTTGGTCGCGTTCACGGCAATCTGGTGCCACGGCAGCAGATAGCCGGTGAAGCCGAATCCAAAGGTCACCATGAGCAGGATGACTCCGGAAATCCAAGTAATCTCGCGCGGTTTCTCGAAGGCCTTCATCGCGAAGGTTGTCAGCAGGTGCACAAAGAGACAGAAGATCATGCACGACGAGGCCCATGCGTGCAGGTTGCGGATGAGCGCGCCGCCGCCGACGTGCTTGGTGATGTACTCGACCGACGCGTGCGCGTCGCTGACCGTCGGCTGGTAGTAAAACAGCAGCATCACGCCGGTGCCGAGTTGCACGAGGAAGAAGAAGAGCACGAGGCCGCCGAAGTAGTAACCCCAGCTCATACGGTGCACGGGCACCAGTTTCTTGCCCACCATCTCCTCATAGCTGAAGTGGCTCAAGGGCAGCCTGTCGCGGAGAAAGGCGCCCACGGCGTTCATGCGCTCGGATCCCATCACACTGTCTCCTCGTACCGCTTCGCGATGTACACCATGCTGGCCTCGAGTTTGTCCGCGGGCACTTCGCCTTCGCGTCTGCCGTCGGGTGCCTGGCTCACGAGAATGTTGCCCTGGGTATCCATGAGGGCCCAACCCAGCAAGGGCAGTGGTTTGGTCGCGGGAGAGCCGGGCTGCGGCATTCCCGTTTTCAGATCGAAGTACGATATGTGACACGGGCACAGTATCCGGCCGCTCGCGTCCACACTGCTTGCGACCGTGCATCCAAGATGTGTGCACTTTGCGCTGATGAGCAGTGGCAAGCCCGTTGTATCGCGATAGGCGAGAGCCGGGCGCATCTGATAGTCGATGAAATACTTGCCGTCCTTCGGCGAGAGTTCCTTGAGATTGGCCACAAAGATGTAGTCGTTTCGCATGCGCTCGAGTTCAAGGTCGCGCTCCTCGGCCGTCATCTCCAGACGCTCCAGCCGCTTCTGCAGCAGCGCCGCCTGCTCTTCCGGCGTCATGTTCGGGCCGCTGAAGAAGCGCACCAGCTTGTCCATTACGCCCACGGTCAAGAGGCCGCCCGCGGTGCCGAGTCCGAGGGCGCCCTTCAGGAAAAGGCGTCGCGATTCCTCCGCCTTACGAATGACCGGTGCGATGTGCCGGATACGGCGCGCATTGGTCCAGATGACTTGCTGTGGCGCCCGCCAGAGATACTGAATGGGCAGCGAGAACGCGTGCACCAGTCGCGAGAAGGGCACCAGCATGATTATGATCCAGGCGACCGCGATATGCAGCTTCACGGTTGGCGGCAGCGAATCCACGTGGATGAGGTCTGGCTGCAGGGTGAGCACGCTCCAGAGGTACGGCGTCGTGGTCTGCACCGACCACATCGATCCCCAGCGGTGCCCCGCGGCGGTTTGAATGCCGATGAGAATTTGCACGATGAGCAGGGCCAGTACCACTAGGTCGACTGGGGTGGTGACCGATTGGATGTGGCGCGAGAGGATCCGGCGCACGAAAAGCACCACCAGTCCCACCAGCGCCGTGAAGGCTGCCGCTACGCCGAGTACTTCCACCGCGACGACAAACGCGGGTTGAGACGTCAGGCTCTGCCAGAGTCCGGGCAACAGGAAGGGAATGAGGTGGCCCACGAAGATGATCATGATGCCGGCGTGCCACAGCACCGATCCCCACAGGAGCTTCTTGCTCTCGAGGAACTGGGACGATAAGGCGGAATACGAAAAGCGCTCCGACTTGAAACGGTAGATTGAGCCCGCCACCAGCGAAAACACGGCGATATACGGTAGCCCAATAAAGAAGAAGCTATTCACCATGGGTCGCATCTCCCACCTCAAAAGCCTTCCGGACTGCCCGCATCACATGACGCCACGGGCTATTCGCGCCTTCCAGCGCCGCATGCATCTTATCCGCTGCAGGCGCGATCACGAGCGTGGAGAGGTCCGCCCACTCCTCGGGCTCGAGGCGCGGCCCCAACTGCAAAACCGACGCGATGTGATCGGGCAACTCCGAGCCACAGTCGCACCCGGCCCGCTCGTAGGCGGCTTTCAGCCCTGTCATGAGTTCCGCGCGCTTAAAGCTCTCCGCGCCAAAGACGTGAACGCTGACGTAAGGCACGCACACCGGCGCGAGGTCGAACGAGCGGGTGTAAAGCTCCCGTGCGTTCTCCGCGGAAAGACGCGCGGCATCAGCCCAGAATGCCTCGATGCACTCCGCCACGCACGGGCTGGTCTCCCGCGCGCAGTGAAGCGCCTCTTCGAGAGACTCCTGAAAATCCTCTGCTGGATACTCGAGTAACCGTCCCAGCGCGGTGAATATCACCGTGTCTGTCTGCATTGCGTGCATGGTCATGCTCCCCGCCGCGGCGGCTGGACGGCCCCCAGGCCGCAGGTTCCCTTGCAGGACTCCGGCGAGCAGCCGGGCCCGCCCGAGCCTTCAATGGCTTCTTCCCGTTGAATCGGCGGCATCACGTAACGGTTTTCCAACGATCCCAGCGCCGTCAGCGCGTAGATGGCCTCGGCCTGCTCCGCCGTCAGATGCGCCTCACGCAGGATGCGCTTTACCTGCTCGGGATCGATGTCGTCCACGTCCTGGGCCCGTTTGAAATAGCGCACCGCCATCTGCTTCTTCATGACCGTGCGCACGATGTCTTCATTGCCCGCGCCGAACAGCGCTGCGAGGTACCGCAGCGGCAGGCGTGCCTTGTCGAGATGCGAGAAGAACTGTTCCGCGCCGTGCTCGTAAATGCCATCGCCCATGCGCCCGGAGATGGGGAGCAGGGGCGGAACGTAATACAACATCGGCATCGTGCGGAACTCGGGATGCAGCGGCAGGGCCAGTTCCCATTCCTTCACGTAGCGATACACGGGCGACCGCTGCGCCACGGACACAAACGCCTCGCTCACGCCGGATTCCGCCGCCCCGCGAATGACATTGGGATCGTCCGGATCGAGCAGCACGCTGCGCTGCGCCTCCACCAGGGACGCCTCCGGCGCCTTCATCGCCTCTTCGATGCGGTCAGCGTCGTACAACAGCACGCCCATGTACCGGATCCGACCGACGCACGCATGGAAGCAGGCCGGCGGCTGGCCCGTCTCGACGCGCGGGTAGCAGAGGATGCATTTCTCCGACTTGCCGGTCTTCCAGGTGTAGTAGATCTTCTTGTACGGGCACGCTGACACGCAGGCCCGCCAGCCGCGGCACTTGTCTTGATTGACCAGCACGATGCCGTCTTCGCCCCGCTTGTAGAGGGCGCCCGACGGACACGAGGCCACGCAGCTCGGATTGGCGCAGTGATTGCAGATTCGAGGCAGATACATCATCGCGATGTTTTCGATCTCAAAGAGCATGCGCCGCTCATCTTCAGTCAAGTGCTTCAGATTCGGATCATTCTCCGCATAGACGGGCGAGCCGCTGAGGTCGTCGTCCCAATTGGGCCCGGCCTTGATGTCGATCACCTCTCCCGTGATTTGCGATACGGGCACCGCGGTAGGTTGATCGTCGCCGGCCTCCGCGTCGAAGAGGTCCTGGTCCCTGTAGGTCCAGGGTTCGTAGTAGTCGTCCAGGCCGGGTTGATTGGGGTTATAGAAGAGCTTCAGAAAACTGCTCGCCTTGGTCTGGCAGCGCAGGCGCAAGTCGCGCTTCCCCGTGAGCTCCCACCCGCCGCGATAGTTGAGCTGGTCTTCCCACAGCGTCGGGTAACCGGTCCCGGGCTTTGTCTCGACATTGTTCCACCACATGTACTCGGCGCCGGGCCGGTCGGTCCACACGTTCTTGCAAGCGACGCTGCACGTGTGACACCCGATGCATTTGTCGAGGTGAAACACCATCGCAACCTGGGCACGTACGTCCATCGAACAGGCACTCCTTTCCTACCACTCGGGCTTGGCGATCTTGCGCACGACCACGTAAGTGTCCCGGTTGACGCCGGTCGGTCCCCAGTAATTGAACGCGTAGGTGAACTGCGCGTACCCGCCAATCATCAGGAGCGGCTTGAGTCGCGCACGCGTGAGGCTGTTGTGCGCCCCGGCGCGCCTATTTCCCCGCCCCGGCGATTTCGGCACGCCCACCGTGCGCTCGGTGGCGTGGTAGATGAAGCAGAGGCCTCGCGGGATGCGCGCGCTCACACAGGCCCGCGTCACGACGGCCCCGTGATCGTTCAAAATCTCAACCCAGTCGTTGTCCTGGATGCCCAGGAGGCCCGCGTCGTGGTCGTTCATCCAGAAGGGCTCGATGCCGCGCGACAGGGTTTCCATGCGCAGCGTGTCGCCGTACGTTGAGTGGATGTGCCACTTGCCGTGCGGCGTCAGATAGTTCAAGACCAAGCCGCCTGCGCCGGTGTTTGTCTGCTCGAGGTCGCGCGTGGTGTGCCGATCCGGGCGTGGCTTGAACGTGGGCAAGTGCTCGCCGTAGGCGCGGTATGCCTCGTGATCGAGATAGAAGTGCTGACGCCCAGTGAGCGTGCGCCAGGGGACCAAGCCTTCTACGTTTTGACAGAACGCGGAATAGGTCCGCCCATCGCGCATGTCGCCGGTCCAGTAGGGAGTCGTCAGCAGGCGACGCGGTTCCGTGCACAGGTCCTTAAACGACATTCGCACTGCGCGGGTCCCCTCCGCAGTGTGCGTATGATCGATTCCCGTCTTTTCCGCCTCAGCCGCATACGCCCGGTAGGCGCACTCGCCATTGGTCTCCGCCGCGAATGCCAGAATGGCGTCGCACACGCTGCGGTCCTGACGCAACGACGGAAAGCACTGTCCATCCCACTCCTCAACGGGGTGCGTCTTCAGATACTCGTCGTACAAGTCCGACACGTTGTAGTTCGTTCCGTGCACACCAATGCCCTTGTTGCGGAAGTTTGGGCCGAGACTGATGAACTTCTGGAATACCTTTGTGTAGTCGCGCTCCACAACCGTCAAGTTGGGCATCGTCCTTCCCGGGATAGCTTCACATTCGCCCTTTGCCCAGTCACGGATTGCCGGCTGCGCAACTTCCGCGGGCGTGTCGTGCAGCAGCGGTGTGGCGAGGATATCCTTCACGGGATGGGGCAGGAAGCGTTTTGCCAAGTCCGACGTCACCTCGGCGATCTCGCGGAAGATCTGCCAATCGCTCTTCGATTCCCAGCACGGCGGCACCGCGGCCTGCAAGGGATGAATGAACGAGTGCATGTCGGTGGAGTTCAGGTCGTCCTTCTCGTAGTACGTTGCCGCCGGAAGGACAATGTCGGAATAAAGCGCCGATGTGTCCATCCGGAAATTGAGGTCCACCACCAGGTCCATCTTTCCAAGTTCGAGCTTGTCGTGCCACGTGACTTCTTTCACATGCTCGGCAGCCACCTCGTTGGCGATGGAGTTGTGGTGCGTGCCCAAGTAGTGCTTCAGGAAGTATTCGTGACCCTTGGCGGACGCTTGAATCGCGTTACCTCTCCAGATGTACCACACCCGCGGCCAGCACTCCGGCGCATCGGGATCCTCCGAGGCGAATTTCAGCGTGCGCTCTTTCAGGCACGATACGACATGCCGGATGATCTCTTCGTTTGTCTTTGCTCCGGCGTTCTCGGCTTCGCGCACGACTTCGGCGTTGCTGCGGGTAAACTGAGGAAAGAAGGGGAGCCACCCGCACCGCACGGCCAGGGCTTGCTTATCAATCGTGTGACCCGTGGCCATGCGATGCTCTGTGTCACCTACGGAACATATCTCGTTGAACGGCATGTCGTAGCGCCATTGATCGGAATGCACGTAGTGGAATGACGGTGTGTTCTGCAAGCGAGGAGGCCCGCCCCAATCCGTTCCAAAGGCGATGGGCGCCCAGGAAGCCTGTGGCGCGAGCTTCTCCTGCCCGACGTAATGGTTCCAGCCGCCGCCGTTGCGTCCCACGCACCCGGTCAGCATCAGCGTCGTGATGCACGCGCGGTAAATGAGGTTGTTGTGGTACCAGTGGTTTGCCCCCGCGCCGATGATGATCATGCACTTGCCGTGTGTGCTCTCGGCGGTCTTCGCCCATTGCCGCGCGAAGTTGACGACGACGGACCCCTTGATGCCCGTGAATTGTTCTTGCCATGCGGGCGTATAGGGTTGCGCGTCGTCCTCGTAGCTTGTGGGCCACTCGCCGGGCGCGCCATTGGAAACCCCATGCTGCGCAAGCATGAGGTCGAACGCCGTCGTCACCCAGACAGGACCGTTCACCGTGTCAATGCGCCGCGCGGGCACGCCGCGCTTCAGCGTCTTATCGTTCGTCGATAGGCTGAAGTCGCCGAATTGAACGGACACGACTTCATCCGCCGTGGCCTTGAGCGAAAGCAGGGGAGAGATGGGCTCGCCGGTCTTGGTGTCTTCGAGCTTGAGGTTCCACTGCCCCTTCTCGTTCTGCCAGCGATGTCCGACGGTGCCCTGAGGCATCTGCAATTCGTTTGTGTCTTGATTGATGACAAAGAGCTTCCATTCGGCAAGCTCTTCATCCTTGGTCCCGGCGATCTGCGAGGCGCGCAGGTAGGCTCCCGCCTTGTAGGTCCCATCGCCCGTCTCTACCAACTGCACGAGGAAGGGCGCATCGGTGTACCTCTTCGCGTAGTCGGCGAAGTACTCCACCTGCCGCTCGGCGAAGCACTCCTTCAAGAGCACATGGTTCACCGCCATCCAGAATGCGCCGTCCTGGCCCTGGTGGATGGGTATCCACTCGTCAGCAACTTTTGAGGTCTGGCTGAAGTCCGGCGAGAAGACAACCACCTTCGCGCCATGGTGGCGCGCTTCCACGAGGAAGTGCGCGTCGGGCGTGCGCGTCATCAGCACGTTGGACCCAACGGTCGCGATGAACTTCGAATGAAACCAGTCGGCGCTCTCGGCCACGTCGGTTTGTTCGCCCCAGATCTCAGGCGACGCAGGCGGCAAGTCGCAGTACCAGTCATAGAACGACATCGAGACGCCGCCCATGAGCTGCAGGAAACGCGCGCCCGCCGCGTAGCTGATCATGGACATGGCGGGGATGGGGGAGAACCCAACGACGCGGTCGGAGCCGTGCTTCATGACGGTATAGATATTGGCCGCCGCGATCATCTCCTTGACCTCGTCCCACGAGGCGCGGCGAAGTCCGCCCTTGCCCCGTGCGCTTTGGTACTTGGAGCGCGACGCAGGTTCCGTGACGATCGACTTCCAGGCCGCCACGGGGTCATCGGGGTGCTTGCGCCTGGCTGCCCTCCATAGGTCGAGCAATGCGCCCCGCACATACGGGTACTTCACGCGCAGCGGGCTGTAGATGTACCAGGAATACGAGATGCCGCGTTGGCACCCACGCGGCTCGTAAGGCGCGATCCTGCGGTCGAGCACCGGGTAGTCCAGCGCCTGCATTTCCCAAGTGATGATTCCCTGCTTGACGTAGATGTTCCAACTGCAACCGCCTGTGCAATTGACTCCGTGCGTGCTGCGGACGATCTTGTCGAAGGCCCAGCGGTTCCGGTAGAACTCCTCCCACGAGCGCTGTTTCGGCGCGAAGATGTCCTTGATCCAACTCATGAGCGGCTTCTCCTCATGGCGTCCTGCACGAGCACGGCCCGTACGCCCCGGTTACGGCGGCGGTAGTAACTCATCAGTCCCGTTACGGCCAGTCCCGCTCCCACAACCCCGGCCGCGTGCAGTGGTGGCGCCTTCATGCCGCTCGACTCTTGGGCAGGGGCGGTCTCCAGATACTTCACGAGATGCATCGTCTCCTGTTTGGTGATAGGCTTGCCTGCGTATGCGGCCTGCATGAGCGGAAAGGTGACGCCCTCAATCGTGCTGCCCAGCGGAACCTCGCCGAGCTTCGCAAAACTCCCGGTAAGGTCCGCGGCAAGGTTGCCTCCGCGGCCGTTCACGGCATGACACGCCGCGCAAGAGAGACCCTTGTTTGCAAGAGGGGTGTGTCCGAAGAACAAGGCCTCGCCGATGGCCGCGTTGGCAGGTTCCAGCTTCGCCATTTGTTGCTTGGCGATTCGCTTCTGCTCTTCCGCGATACGGGCCGCCGCGTCGGGAGCCAACAACAGGTCCGCAAGCAACTGCACTTCTTCCGGCTTCAGCTTGCCGACGTTTTTCTCCATGCGGACGATGGCAGGCTCAAGATTCTGCTTGGGCCACGTCTGGGTGGCTTTGAGATCGGGTCCGGTCAGTGCGCCGCCTCCAACCGTATGGCACCCCGCGCACTTCTGCATGAAGAGCACGGCGCCCGCGTCGGATGGTTCGGAGGGCGTTTCGGACGAAGGCGGTGTTGCCACCGTGGCGGGAGTGGGCGTCGGAGAATCTGGGGGTCCAACCGCCACGGCCGGAGTGGGCGTCGGCTCCGCTTCCGGGGCCTCCTGGGCGCCACCCAGCGCGGCAAACAGTACCGAGGTCGCGCACGCCAAAGCGATCCTCCCGGCCTGCGATCTAATGTGGATAAAATAGTCCATTATTGTCTCCGCAGCATACGCCCCTCTCGGTTTTCAGATGTCTGGGTTTGCGGCGTCTAGGCCCCGCTTACAAAGGCGCGCCGCTTCTTGCGCGTTGTCGAATCCGCCAGGTCTTGAAGTGTCCGGTGCTCCAACTGAGCCATCAACTGCTTCTTTGCCTTGGACCAGGTTTCGTGCAGGGGGCACGGGTGCTTGCCGCCGCATTCGGGGAACCCCAGCACGCAATGCTCGAACGTGTCCTGCCCTTCCACGGCCTCGATGACGTCCAACAGCGTAATCTGTTCCGGAGAGCGGGTCAGCTCGTATCCTCCCCCCGGCCCGCGAACGGCCTGCAGGAACCCCCCCTGCGTGAGCGCCTGGAACACCTTGCGGGTAAACGACTCCGGGATGTCCACCTTCTCGCACACATCCCTGGCCTGGAAGCGCCCGTTCCCGCTCTGGGACGCCGCATACGTCAACGCCCGCAGCGCGTATTCACACCCCTTTGAGTATAACTTAAACAAGCGCACACCTCGCGTGATTAGTGGACCTTTCTATCCACTATTATCGCCGAACCCGGCCCCCTTGTCAAGCCCCCTCGTGTGCGAAGACCACTCACCGCGCGACGCGGACATGCACCTGAATGGGTTTGACAAACTCTGGGGCCGGGAACCACTATGCAACCAGACGCTGATCGAGCAATTCTCGTAGGGCGGGATTTGTTCCCGCCCATCTTCAGGGGTAGAGTCAACCTGTCCAATTAAGAAGGCGGGAATCATTCCCGCCCTACGAAGAGCGGGAACTGAGTGCGAAGCGACTCCAAATCGTTCCCGCACACCTCTACGTGGACGCAGGAAGAGTCGCCAAGGATGAATGAACCTGGAAGAAATGGGGAAGCATCATGAACCCACTCAGACGTAACCGCTCACTGACTCTCGTTCTCCTGTGTGTTGCCGCGGTGAGCAGCTCGGCAACCGCCCATGAACCCGCGGGCACGCGGCCCACGGCGGCCCTGGACGGCATGTGGTCGTGCCGTCTGGATCCGGACAACGTGGGCGAAACCGAGGAATGGTTCCGGCCCGGCGTCACCTTTTCGGGTTCAATCCAGGTGCCGGGTGCCTGGGATGCCCAGGGATTCGGACCGGAAACGGAAAAGCTCCATCACAATTTCGTGGGCAAAGGATGGTACGCCCGCGATGTCGAGATCCCCGAAGCGTGGCGTGACCGCCGTATCTTCCTTTGCTTTGGCGGCGTCTACCGTGCAGCAAAGGTCTGGGTGAATGGCCAGTTTGTGGGACGGCACCTCGGCTACGTGTCCGACTTTGAATTCGACGTCACGCCACTCGCCGTGTTCGGTGCGGAGAACCGGCTCGTTGTACAAGTGGACTCCGAGCAGCGCTGTGAAGAGGATGCGCTCCAGGGCTGCATGGACATTATCGATCATCTCTTCACGTACTGGGGGGGCATTTGGGGCCACGTGGATATCGAGGCTCGAACAGCCGCATGGATCGACGATCCCTTCATCGCCCCGCGCACATCACCCGAATCCGGGTGCACGGTCACGGCGCGCATCGGTGGGGAAGGCGCAAAGGGAATCGCGGTCTCTGTCGAGGTGTTTGACACGGAAGGTGCCAAAGTAGCGTCGCAACGCGCTGATGCTGGCCAGGATGGATCAGTACGCGTCGAACTGGATCTACCTGGGGCACGTCTATGGACCCCGGAGACCCCCTACCTCTACACGGCAGAACTCACGCTCGTTGATGCATCGGGCAAGGAGATGGACCGTGTGCGTGAACGCTTCGGCGTCCGCTCAATCGAACTCCGAGGCACCGATTTCCTCGTCAACGGCGTCAAGTACTACCTCGCGGGCTACGGCGACGATTGCGTCTATCCGGACACCATTGCGCCGCCCGCCGACAAACAATTCTATGTAGAGCGTCTTCGCGTCGCGAAATCCTATGGCTTCAATTACGTCCGTCACCACAGCCATTTCGTGGCCCCCGAGTATTACGAAGCTTGCGACGAAGTCGGTATGTTCGTGTCGCCTGAACTCCCCATTGGCTATCCGCGCTTCTACGACCGCGCGCAAGGCGCCGCGCTTGAACTCTACAAGTCTGAATGGGACGCCGCGATCCGGCGCTATCGCAACCATCCCTCGATCTTCGATTGGTGCATGGGCAACGAACAATGGGAAGGGATGCCGCGTGTCGGGCCCGACCTCTACCGGATCGCCAAGGAGCTGGACCCCACCCGCCCGGTAATCGATTCGGACGGCATCTTCTCGGGAGGCTTCACCGATGGCACCAAGGACCGGCCCACGCTCGACTTCCTCCCGGTTATGTTCGATATCCTCACGACGCCGCTGGACAACCCCGGCAAGTTCGTGACGGGCAAACCCCTCAAGCCCATGATCACGCACGAGGAGGGCAACTTCGTGCAATTCCCGAGGCTGGACGAAATCGATTTGTTTCAAACGACTTTCAAGCCGTTCTGGCTGACCGACTGCCGCGGCCGGATAGAACGCGCGGGGCTTCTGTCTGAGACGCCGGCATGGTCGGAGGCCTCTGAGAGGCTGTACGCCCTCTGCCACAAGACCAACATCGAGGCGCTGCGCAAGAACCCATACATCTCCGGCTATCATTGGTGGCTGCTTCAACCATGGTACGTCGGCTCCAACGGGTTGCTCGACGTGCATCGCCGCCCCAACTCGGTGACGCCAGAAGAGGTGCGGCAGTTCAACGCGCCCGTCGTGCTCCTGGAAGACGGCATCAAGCTCACCTACCGTGGCGGCGAGTCCCTGGCCTACTCGCTCAAGCTGTCCAACTACTCGGGCGTTTCCATCGAGAGTGGTGCCGTGCGCGTCTCGCTATCCTCCGAGGGCGCAGCGATTGACGAACACACTTTTGAAATCGTGTCGTTACTCAACGGAGAGATTGGTGACTTGGGTACCGTGCAAGTGACGTTGCCCATGCCCCAAGAACCCCAACGGGTCATCGTGGATGCCACTCTGACGTCCGCCAATTCGACGCAGTCCAATACGTGGTCCACGTGGGTGTATCCTGCGCAGCCGCCCCAACCCGCTGCAGATGCGCGCGTGTACGCTTCGCCGGACGTTATGGGCATGCTCGCGCCCTTCGGCCCTTTGCCCTTGCCATCAGAAGGACAGGCGCTTGGCCGCGCTGTGTATGTTGCCCATCAGTTGACGGACAATCTGTTGCGCGCGGCAGAGGGGGGGAGTTGCGTCGTGTTGCTTTCGCCCGCGGGCATTCTTCCTACCGATTGCACGTCCTACAAATCGGCATGGTGGTTAGGTGTCTTCGATGGCGACTCGAATGCGGGCACATACGTCTACGAAAACCCGATCACGCGTGGACTCGTGCCCGGGAAGTGGTGTGATGCCTCCTGGTTCCACCTGATCCAGGGCGCGCAGACATTTCTGCTTGACGACTTGCCATCGCAGCCCGAAGTGCTGATCCGCGCGCTTAACACCCACGGCGCGCCGCACGGGTTCTCTCGCTACATCGATTTCGAGTACGTGTGGAGAAACAAAGCGCTCCTGATGCAAGCGAAAGTGGGGGAGGGCTCGCTCATTCTCAGCGGCCTCAACTTCGACGCCGCATTGCGTAATGGCGGTCCCGAAGCTGCTTATGTGCTTGGCCGTATCCTCGAACACGCGTCGCACTTCCCGAGCCCGTCCGCTGAATGGCCGGTGGAATCTGCAAGAGATTTGGTGGCGCGGTCGCCCTTCGCCAAAGGACCGCTCATCTCGGGATACGAGCGCGTGGTGTTCCACAAGGGCGAAAAGGCCACCGGCCAGTCGTGCAGAGCGCCGAGCGCCGAGGCCCTTCGGATCCGTCAGGAAGAGCCTTTGCATCGCATTGTGTGGGAGACGGCCCCCGTTCCGGCGGCCACTTCGGTCGTGTTCGTCTTCGCAGGCGGTTTCCCGTTCATGGCCCCGCCCGCCTCGAATCCGGGTTTCACCCTGACGCTGAACGGCGTGCGCCTCGTGGACTTCGACACGACGAAGACCCAGACGCAGTGGAAAAGCGCAGATGGACGAGCCGCCCTCCTTTACGTGCCGGGCCACGTGCGGCCATCCTGGAGCGAGACGGCCGGCCTTTTCTATGTAAGCGTTCCGGACGAACTAACCGTTCCGGGTAAAGCGTGCACGCTTGAAGTGCGGGCGCGCGGAGCCGACAACAAGCGTTGGTTTGCGTTGCATCCCTATGCCGACCTTGTGTCGGATTACGAGACAAAATGAAGCCTTCCATACGGCGAACCAATGGAGAATCGACAACATGCGAATCATGTGTTTTAGCCCTCACCCCGATGATTCCGAGCTTTTCTGTGGAGGTACCTTGGCGAAGTACAAGGCGCAAGGGCATGACGTCGGCGTGGCGGTCATGACGCGCGGGGATGTGGGGTCGCCTACGCTTTCGCGCGAGGAGATCGCGGCTGTGCGGGAGAAAGAGGCGCGGGCCGCGTCCGCGATCATCGGCGCGGAGTTCTTCTGGCTGGGGTACGACGATGAATTCGTCTACGACACGCCGGAGGTGCGCCGCTGCGTGATCGATGTCCTGCGCGACTTCAAACCCGACGTCGTGCTGTGTCCCGACAAAGACAAGGACTACCACCCTGACCACACGCGGATGGGCCAGATCATTTGGGATACGCACGTCATGGCCGCGGTCCCGCTCATTCCGACCGCCCATCCCGCGCTCAACCACATTCACGAGATCTGGTACCACGACACGTCCGGCGGTATTGGCTTTGAACCCGAGGTCTATGTGGACATCACCGACGTGTGGGACACCAAGGTCAAGATGGTGGAATGTCACAAGAGTCAGAACGACTGGCTGCAACACCTCTACGGCTATCCGGTGACCTACCTCTTGGATGTCCAGTTTCGCTTCCGCGGACATCAGTGTGGCTGCCGTTATGCCGAGGCCTTCCGAAAGGCGCGTATGGCTCCCCAGTCCGTGTCGCGGAACGGATTGCTGCCTACGGCAGTGTGAGTAGCGCGGCCACGTGCAAGACCTGTCAGGGAGTTCGTGATGTCCGGTGTACCAGCAGATTGCCTGTCGCTTCGATGCGTCCTCTTGCTGATGGTGGCGCTGTGCGGACCTGAGGCGATGCCAGAGGAGGAATCGCACGCTTCCGAGCATCCGCGCTTCGAACCGCGGATAGAAGCGGGCGCGTGCAAGAACCTGCTGCGAAATGCCTCCTTCGAGTGCGGCGATGACGCGTGGTCGACCCTCGGCGCTCCCACCGGCTGGGGCGGAGACTTGTCAGGCCTGTACGGGCGCGTCGCGAGCGGTAACGCGTGGGGTGGCACCAATTGTCTCGTCATCGAACTTGGCCCCGGCAAGACGCCGCAGACCTGCTTCGACGTGTGGGTGCCGGCACGTGTGACGCAGCATGCGCCATTGGCCGCGAACGTCGGTTGGATGGCGGTCCCGCGCGGACAGCCCCTCACGCTATCGGCCTACCTGCGCTCGAGTGTGCCCGGCACGAAGGCTCGCTTCCTATTCCGCTTTGCGGGCGACGCGCTTGGCCGTGTCCAGGAGACCGCGAGCGAGGTCGTCGTCACCACGGAATGGCAACGATACTCCATTACCCAAGTCGCCCTTGACGAAGACGTGTGCATCGCCGTTGGACCCGATATGACCTCCATGCCCAGTGTCGACGCGGTCTTCAGGATCGACGCGGTTCAACTCGAAACCGGATTGGAAGCAACCGGGTTTGAAACGCGTGAACCCTTGGAGCTGGGCTTTTCCACATCGCGTTATGGCAACGTCTACGAAGCTGGCGAGCCAAGCATCCTGACGGTATATGCGCACAATCGCGGAGATGAAGAGGCGATCACATCGCTGAACCTCGAGTGGGAAGATTACTTCGGCGCGCCACTCGAACCGCAGACCCTTTCCATCCGCGTTCCCGCCGGCGCTCGCGTCGAGGAAGCTTGGACGCTTCCCGTCCCGGGAAACGGGCTGTACCGTGCCCGTATCACCTGGTCCGCGGGCGGTATCGAGCATTCACGTCCACTCAAGTTCGCGGTAATTGAAACGTACCAGCACGACGACTCGCCGTTCGGGCTCAACCATCCCGCCACGACTACCCGCATGTCTGAACTGCTTTCACGAGCCGGTCTGCGCTGGGTGCGGAACTGGTCTGTGAACTGGCAGTGGGTCGAGCCCGAGCCCGGCAAGGTCTCGTGGGATCTGCCGGACACGCAACTCGAGTTCGCGGCTACTACCGGCCTCAAGACCCTCGTCGTGTTTCCGAACCCGTCCACGAACTGGGCTTCGACAGCCCGTGATTCGGTGAGCGGCGCACTATGGCACCGCATGGCCTATGCCCCAAAGGAACCGGGTCTGCTGTTCGAATTCATCGGCGCCGCAACGAAGCGATATTCCGATAAGTGTAACTACTGGGAGTTCTTGAACGAGCCCCTGTGGGTCCCCGACTTCTGTTTGCCCCAGTCCGCGGGCTACACGGTCCCCGACTACGTCTCCGTGCTCGAAGGCGCGTCGAAGGCAATCCGCGCGGCGGACCCTGACGGAAGGATCATTGCGGGCTTGTCCATCGATCCAAAGTCGCCTTTGGGTGATGAGTTCATCGCCGCTGGCGGCCTCCAATGGTGCGACATCCTGAACCTTCACCCCTATGGAGGTCTGACGATCCCAGAGGACTTCATCAAGGACCTGGAGCGAATCCAGAATCTGATGGATGCCAACGGCGGGCCCAAACCCATATGGGCCACGGAAACGGGCTATTACGCCGTGGACGACAAGCCCTGGATGCCGTGGGTTGTTCCCGAAGGGCACTTTTCGGCCGGGCTATTGCTTCAAAGCGAGCGCGTCGCCGCCGAATACCTCGTGCGGCACGCCGTCATCCACTTGGCCCACGGCGTGGAGAAGCTCTTCTACCACGAGCCCCTTGACGGCCCCGTGAACATCGGCAGGTTGGACATCGAGAACCCGTTCCTGTCCGAAGAAGGCGTGCCGAAAAAGACGTTCGTCGCACTCTCTGCCTTGGCGAACCGGTTGGGCCCTGCTCCTCGGTATGTGTGCCCGGCCTCGTTTCCCAACGCCGCGGCACAAAGTGGCGCATCTCTTGTCGGATACGCGTTTCAGTGCGAAGCGAAGGCCGTGCTCGTTCTGTGGTCACCTGGACGGGAGGTTTCGCTTGAGGGCATTGTTCTGGAGCAGGGCGTAATTGCCCTGGATGTCGTAGGGAACGCGCTATCCGGCATGCTCGTGCTGACGGACTCCCCGTTGTATCTTGTGAGCAACTCACTTACGGCGAAAGAGCTGGCAGAGGGATGGTACGCGGGGGCCGAATGACCCGCCAGCAAGAAACATGGTACGGAAGATGGAGTAGTAATCGCATGAGAAGTCTACTGGTAATCCTGGCCGGGATGTTTGTCGGGGCATGCGCAGGCACAGCGCAGGAGTTCGCAGTCTCCTTTGATGATGGCGTGGCGGGCGCGGCAGTCAACAAAGGGGTGCGGATCACGCAAGGCCGCAGCGGTTTCGCGGCGGAATTCGTCAAGGGAGCCGAACTCGCCTACGATTCTGGCGGACGCTTCAACCCTGCGCGGGGCACGTTGGACCTCTGGATACGGCCCAATTGGAACAGCCGCGACGACTACGCCGACCGGTACTTCTGGGGAATCGACAGCGATCCCGGACACGAAAACAGAACCGTTCTCGGGCATCTCGGGCGTGACGGGAGAGGGATTCTCTACTTTGGGGGAGACGGTGCGCTCGGTGGGCTCGCCACGAAAGTGGATTGGCAAGCCGGCGAGTGGCATCACGTTGTCGTGTGCTGGGACGAAGAACCTCGCTGCAGGGCTTTATACGTCGATGGCGAACTTCGCCACTACACGCATTTCGTGGGCGGGATGCCGAGAGAGCAGAAGCGGTTTCACGTGGGATCGCTTCCCTGCGTGACACGATGGATGGGCGTGCTCGACGGGCACGAGTGTGACGCCGCGATTGACGACATCAAACTCTCCCAGACGGTTGATGCCCCTGGTTTTGAACGCGTGCGGATCGCAGCCCAGGAGGACCTCAAAGCGATCAAGCGCGTCGAGCAATCGCGCGAAGCCGCCAGGCCGGCCTACGAGCTAGCCTGGGAACGTCTCAATCAGAGTCCCACACTCGACGGCGTTGCGGAGCAACAGTACGAGGCGGCTTTTGAGGATGTGACCGGTCTTGCCGCGCCCATGTCGTTGCGCGTGCCGATCCAGGCGCGTTACTACTCGGACATCGTCTACGCGCATCCGGACCTCTCCATCGCATTGGGGCGTGCGAACGAGTCTTACGCGGTGGGG
>JADLCA010000175.1 GCA_020847495.1 Candidatus Hydrogenedentota bacterium
CGGACTGGTCTTCCTCGTGAGCTTCGTGCCCTTCGTGGTGAACTCTTCAATTTGTCCGTGTCGCGGCGTCATTCCGTCAATGAAAGAAGACTTGAGGCAGGATTACCGGATGAACACGATGAAAGGCATGGACCTTGTGGCGTTGAATCAGAAAGACATAGAGTGTGTGCTCAGTACGGATGGATACCCGCCTTCGCGGGTATGACGGCCATGGGACGCTCGACGCAGCGGCCCAGCGTTTCTGTCAATCCCGCCAATCCTGTTATCCCGTCAAAGAGAATTGAATTGTATTGCAGGATTCACCGGACCGGTCTTCTTCGTGAGCTTCGTGCCCTACGTGGTGAGATCTTCGAATTGTCCGTGTCGAAGTTATCTCGATGGTGCGTTACTGCTGCGCGGGGTTCGGGGGACCAGGCGCGTTGGGTATTGGGGGCGCCGGAAGCCCATTGGCGCTGGGGAGTTGTGGGAGCTGGGGCAGTTGCGGAAGTTGGGGACCCAATTCGGGCATTGAGGGCAGGCCGGGGATCTCGGGCATGCCTTCGATGGACGGTGCTTCTTGGCCTTTGGTCGGTGCTTGCGTGACCAGAGCAGTCAATTCCGGCTGGTTCGGGTTCAACGATAGCGATCGGGAAAACATGCGGCGGGCCATTTCCTGGTCGCCCATTTCATTGGAGTAGATCATGCCGAGTTCTCGGAAGACCTTGGCGTCCTGCGGCGTGATCTGGCTCAGGAACTGGAGGCGGTTCAACGCTTCCTGCGCGTTGCCGGTTTGCCGCAGGCATTGGGCGCTCATCCAGAGCGCCTCAGGGTCGGGCCGGCGCTTCGCGAGGATGCGCTCGAACAGTGTGAGGGCCTGGGCAGGCTGGCCCTGCTGAAAGTAGAGCTTGCCGAGGTTGCGTAGCGCAAAATCGTAGTCCGGGTCAATCTTCAGCGTCTTCGCGTAGTACTCAATAGCTTCGTCATAGAGCCCCGCCTCCGCGAGCGCACTGCCGATGTTGTTTAACCCTTCCTTGGTCTCTTCCGCAATGTCGATGGCTAGCTTGAAATGCTCGAGACCCGCCTTCGTGTCACCCGCAGTCAAAGCGTCCCGCCCGCGCGCGAAGTGGTAGTCGGACAACACGAACTCCGCGGTCAGATCGCCCCGCGTGTCTACTGGCTCCAGCGTGTGCCACGTGTACTCGCCCCAGAAATCCCGTTCGATGGGCGGATCGTTCACCCCCACGACCCGGTAGAGCAGCCCTGTGTTTGCGACGGTCTTCTCCGGCAGGCTTTGGAAGGAGCGCTTCTTCGAGAAGTACACGGGCCGGTCCGTGTGCGAGATGACCCAGTCTTCGATGATCTGCTCTTCCGCCTCGGTCGGGATCTTCCGGAACTGGTTTCGCGTCTCCTCCGGCATGTCCTGGTAGAGGCTTTCCTCGGGGTAGCCGTACTTGTTGCCGATGGTCACGTCCGGCCGCAGCCCCTCGACGGATTGCAGGTAGATGGCGGGAAAGGTGGCGTGGTCCGCTGTGGGAATGTAGATGGCGTTCTCGTCCAGCGTGTTCAAAACGTTGAGGCCGAAGTCGCGGGCGAAGTAATAGTCGCTCTTGTCCGCTTGGTGGTAGTGCGAGACCAGCGGGAGCACGGCGCAGACCGCCGCCGCGAACACCGCTAAGAGGCGAGGGACAGACACCGTGTTTCGCTGCCGAGATAAGGAATCTCGGCGCGCAAAGACTGCGCGAAAGACGGTGGCAGTCCCAGTGAGGCGGCTTAGCCCGTCAATGGCCGCGCCGATGAGGACAGCCGCAGCCATGTATGCGGGAATCCAGAAGACGTTGTTGAGCCAGAGGGATTCCTTGTCGATATCGAAGTTCAAAACCACGATGAACCCCAGGACGATGTAGAGGAAGAGTCCCAGGAAGAGCCCGAGGTGGAGGCGGTTCCGCCGCCACAAGGCGACTGCGCCCGCTATGGGCACCCAGGCCAGCCAAGGTGTGAACTCGCCGGTGTAGAGCGTCAGGAAGGCCCAAAGCTGGCGGACGAAGCGCGCGCCGGTGCGGGCGTTTTCCGTGAAGCCGAAGGAATACTGCTTGCGCGAGACGACATCCCAGAACCCGGCGAAGGTCTCGGGATTGCCCCAGTCCACGGGCGGGTCCGCGAGCGAGCGGATGGGCAGATACGCGTAAATCAGGAGCGGCACGAGGGAGATGCCCACGCACGCGGCGTACAGCTTCCAACGCTTCCACGCCTCGCGATCAACGTAGAGAATGCAGCCGATAAAGAACGGGGCCAGGAAGTGCATGGTGTTGTGGTTGCAGAGGCCGAGTCCGAAGGCGGCGGCGAGGACGAATAGGGGTGTGCGCTGCCGTGTCTCGTACCAAACCAGGAGCGAGATCACGCACACGGCCACGAGAAAGGCATTGAGCGTGTACACCTCCGCGATGACACTCTGGTCCCAGAACTCCGCGGAGAACGCGAACGCGAGCGCCCCGGCCGCCGCGGCGACCCTGTTGCGCGTGAGCTTGAGTCCCATGAGACAGACGAGAAAGACGGTCAACGCACCGAACGTCGCGGACATGAGGTTCACCCGCCACGCGACGCTGCCTATCGGGATGTAGGTGAAGAGATGGCCCAGGATGCACCACAGCGGGTACCCAGGCGGGTGGGCGATGCCCAGCGTGTAGGCCGCCGTGACCAGTTCGCCGCTGTCTTCTCCCGTGACCGTTGGGCCGAGGGTGAGGATGTATACGGCAAGTGTGGCGAGCGCCGCGAGGCCTGCGGTCAGGTAGTCCAGCTTGCCGAAAGGAGCGGGCTCAGCAGGGGCAGGCAGTTGCCCGGTGAACGGCGGGAGTTCCACATTCGGGTTGTCTCGGTACGCCTTTTCCTCCTCGGCGGTCCGTTCCAAGCCCAGGCGCTCGCGCTCCACCCGGATAACGCTCTTGTCCACCTCCAGCGCCTTTGCGAGTTTCGCATCGCTATGCCGCCGGAAGTGGGCCTTCAGATACCGTCGCTTTAGTCGCGCTAACCGCATACGTCACCCCTAACCAGATAATATTACTGTGGGATAAAGCATGACTGCAAACGTGCTCCAATGAGGGTGTGCATTTTCGGTCTCGCACAGGCACTCGGTCACACTTTTGGGGGGAATATCCGGGGCAACTACCTCTCAAGGTCTGCGACAGTCTGTTGCGGGCGGCGGAAGATGGGAATGTGACCCCGGAAGGCGCAGACCGCTACGAGACGCAGGTCGACGCGGGCATAATCGCCGCGACCAACCAGGACCTGGTCGCGATGGTGAGGCGCGGGACTTTCCGGGCCGACCTCTACCACCGGTTTGCCACGCTGCGCATCCGCGTGCCGCCGCTCCGCGAGCACAAGGGAGATATCCGGACGATCGTCGAGCAGCGATTAGAGACACTCGCCGCCGAGGGCCACTCGCGCAAGTTGTCCCGCAAGGAGTGGACCTTGATGACCGATTACGACTGGCCCGGTAACGTGAGGCAGCTCATCAAGCTCGTGGACCGGGCGGTCCTGCTGGGCATGACCATCACTGAGGCGTTGGACGAAGAGCCTGAGCTTGGCGAGATACGGGCGGACACCGACCGCGAAGAACAGGACCTCATGCCTCGCGACCGGCGCGACGTAAGAAACATGGCCGATGTGCAGCGCCAATATGCCCATCAAGCGTGGCTCCTCCACGACAAGAATTACGCCGCCACCGCCCGCGCCCTCGGCATTGCGGAGAATACGCTGCGGTACAGCTACCTGAAGCAAGATTGATTTTGGGGGGACGATATAAGAACGGCCCAAGTCCCTGCAAAACCGGGACTTAACTTTCGGAAGCAGAAAAGATTGAGCACATAACTCCGCCGTGCCACAGCCGCAAGGGCTCAGCTCTGACCGCTGCGCGATGAGTATTTCGATTTCGGGATTCACGTCCCAAATTCAGGCACGGACTGCTAGAATATCCGTCAGACCCACGATCCACTGTCGATTTGGTCGAGAACCAGAGGAGGGAAATGAGTTGTTGCAGGTTTCGACAAGTTCCCCTTGCGGGGCATGCCCACAGGGCAGTACATATGCAGCGTGAAGAATCGCTCCCGCAAAGGAATTGGACCGTAACGGAAGCCGCGCAGAAGCTTGCTCCCAAGAACGAGCTTCGTCAAGCAACTATCCGTAAGCGACTGAACCGGGCAGTCACCTCTTCCGCTTTAATTATGACCGACAAACGTATCGCTGCCGATGCAGTTGTGCATTGGGCAATTTACGAAGGAATCGAGTTTCCTCGTGTATACAAGATGCTGGTCCAGCGAGACCGCGTCTATTGGGACTATTGGCGTAGCAAGTCGGCGTGGTGGGTAAGCCACGCCGTGTGTCTGGTCCACGGGAGGGAGCCTCATCCAGACCGAACCCCAGAGGAACAAGAGTTATACGAAGCCGTTCTGGATGCGCTTGAGTTGGGCGATAGACGGGAGCAAGAGGCACTGGAGAAGGCCAATCGGTTGGGCGAGGAAGTCATACCGGCAGATAAGTACTGTCTACCCAGGCGAGCTACCGTCGAATCGCCACGAAATGGTCCGCGTTGGGAAGACGACCGATCCGAAATGTTCTCATCGGGGGTTGACGTGCGCACTTTTATCATCTGGTGTCGAGACAAGTGCGGGATGCGCTTACTCCCTACACTTCAGACGTATCTCGACGACGTCTTGCAGAGGGCGGAAGAGGTCGAGAGCAACCAGACCGGGCGGCACCGTAAGGACGAGGCCAGAAAGTCGGAGCAATGCAAAGCCAAGGTGCGAATAGTGCGGAACAAGAGACTCTCAACCCAAGAAACGTCAAATAACGCCGAACCGCGAGATAGACGGTTTGGCGAGAATACCGCTCAGGCCGGGGGCACGCCACCGATTGAATTGAACTCGACTGATGTGAAGATCATTAAGAAGATTATCGAGAACCCCGGCGTATCATCCGCGAACTTGGTTCCCGTGGGTGGCATCAAGGAACCAGAGTCACTCAAGAATCGTGTTTGTGAACTTCGGGCATTAGGGATTCCGATATCGCGCGGTGGTCGTTGTGGTTGGGAAATCGACCCCGACAGCATACCGAAGACATCACCTATCATAAGGTGACTTCTCCTTACTGACAAATACCGCGGATTGTTGCATCCTGCTTTTTGGAGGCAACAATGAGAACAGACCTTACCATCGCAGAAGCCGCAGAGCTTACTGGACTGCATCCCGAAACTCTTCGTCGACATGCGCGCACGGGTAAGCTTCCTGGTGCCTATCGTCTTGGCGGTGTCTATCTGATTCGGCGCGAGGCATTTGACGCACTACGCTCGGGCGTCAGTGTGGAAAAAGTGGGTTTCCCGTCGTGAGCGAGTCCGCGGACAACAATGCTGCGCGGCCACGTTGGAATGACGGCGAACTTGACGACTACGTCGAGCGGGGGTGGGCGTTCACGTTTGTGGAGGGGAAGAAGCCTAATCGCAGAGGCTGGCAGCGGGAAACTCCACTAGACATTGGGGTCTTGAGGCGGTATCGCGGAAACCTTGGGGTACGCACCGGGGAGGTTTCGGGCATAGTCGTCATCGATTTCGATGACATGGAGTGCCTCGAAGGCTACGCAGAACTGCTACCCGAAACCGTCGAAGCGATAAGCGGTGGTGGCGGCAGGCACTTCTACTACCGTTACGCAAAGCCAGCCAAGGGCAAGGCGAAGGGCAAGGCAATCAACGGCGCCGATATTAAAGCGGACGGCGGTTGCATCGTGTTTCCTGGCTCCCGGCATCCCGAAACCGGAAATCTGTACGAATGGGCGCCTGGACACTCGCCCAACGAGATAGAACTCGCTGAACTCCCCGAATGGATTGCGGTTTTAGTCACACCGACGGAAAAGTCAAAGCCCACAGCGATGTCGCGCGCCGCTAACAACAAGGGCGCGGTGAAGTATTGCGAGACTGCTCTTGCCAATGAATGTCAATCCGTTTGCGCCGCGGCGGAACATACCCGGAATAACACCTTGAACGAGGCGGCCTTCAAGCTTGGAGGACTCGTAGCGAGCAGGCACCTTGACCAGGAGACGGTTATCGGCGAACTGCTTCGGGCAGCGCTAGCCTGTGGACTACCTGAGCACGAAGCGCGGGCCACTATCAAAAGCGGGCTGGACGGCGGCAAAGCGAACCCGCGCGAAATACCAGAACGCGAACCACCGGTTGTCAAACCGGAAGGCAAATACAAGGCGCGAATGTCCCTGTCCAATTTTCTGTGGGTGAAAGGTGAAGACGGCAAGCCAAGAAAACAAGGCCAACGGCTCACGGACATATCCGCGAACCTTTTCCGAATCACGGGAGCATGGCCGAAACGCGTTGGGAAACTTCTTTTCTACGACGACGGAGGGACAATCCGATTTCTCGAAACGTGTGAATCACTCTGCGCATGGATAGGTGAACGCTGCGATCTTCAATGGGGTTCAGGGGCAGGTGTCGGTTCGAATCAGTTGACCCCGAAGTCGGAATTCTACGCCCATCTGCAATACGCGGCTGAATCATTCGAGGCGGTCGAATCGCTACCGCACGAACCTCGGATTACGACATCGTATTACGCCTGGTGTCCGCCCGCGGGCTATACCCCGACCGGGGATCGGCTCGCTGCCCTGCTGCAATTCTTCGACAACACGGAAAATCCCGCCGACAGGGATTTGATCATGGCGGCGTTCTTGACTCCGGCGTGGGGCGGACTACCTGGTACACGTCCCGCTATTGCCATCACGGCGCCTGATCGCGGTTGCGGCAAGACCACGCTAGCCGAGGCCATCGGGGAACTCTATGGCGGTATTTGTCAGATTCAACCGCATGGTAACGAGGAAAATGTCGTCTCCCGGCTGTTGAGTCCCGACTGTTTGCTCACCAGGGTCGTATCCATCGATAACATCAAAAACGGGCTGTCCAGTGCTCTACTCGAGTCGCTGATAACGACGGCTGTCATTTCCGGCCATCGCTGGTACCACGGCGAGGCAAGACGAGAAAACAACCTCACATGGGTTCTGACGGCAAATTGTCTACGCCTCTCCCGTGACCTGTCAGATCGATCCTTCTTCATTCGCTTGCGGAAACCCAGCCCGACCCCAGATTGGCGTGAACGGCTTTTTACATTCATCCGGAAGAACCGGCACGAGATTATTGCAGATATCATTCACGAGTTGCTGAGGCAACCGTGTACACACACGGCACGAGACCGTTGGCAGAGTTGGGTGGACGGCGTTCTGGCACGGGTGACGAATGATCCGTTGGCGGTAGTTGAACTGAATCAAAAACGTCGCGACCAGCATGACGATGACCTCGAACAGGCTGCTGATATTTGGGACGCGTTAAAAATTGAACCCTCAGAATATTCAGATGGATTTCTGCCATCTTCCCGTGTCCTGGCAATCGTGAATAGAGCGCTTGGTGTCGTTTGGAAGACGAAAACACTGGCCAATGTGATCGACGGACACATCGAAGCCGGACGCCTCCCAGGTGTTAGCCGTGGACGAAAGACGGCGGGCAAAGGCTACTACATTTTGCGGAATCGGCAGAATGAGCAGGTGGAATCATGACCGATATGCCGCTTCTGCCGGATAAAGCAATCTTACCCTATCGCACAAAGAACAACTGGAGGCTGTCAGGAAGACGATCGATGTATCCGGCATATCCGGCATAACGGGCACAGTTGATAGACGGAGACGGAAGCGTGAACGAACAGGCCATTATTGAGCGGCTAGACAAACTCGAAGCAGATATCCGGTGCACATACGACATGCCGCTGACCGAGGAACAAGCGGCGGCGTATCTGCATCTGAGCGTTCGCCACATGGCGCGGTTGCGAAGTCAGGCGGAGATCACGTACATTGCCCTGGGCGGTGGTGACAGGCGCGCGGGAAAGATCCTCTACTACCGTAGCGATCTGGATGAATACCTCCGACGCAGTCGAAGAAAGAATGCATAGCAAATTGCATAGCAGTCGTGTCAGTAATTCGCATTTATTCAGTGTTTTGGAACACTTGAAAGCGCGAAAACCCCAATAAATACGCACCTTTGAGACACTTTGAGTGCCTCCGGAGCAAGGTGTCGGACGTTCGAATCGTCTCGGGCGCGCCATTTCTTCACTTTCCACCAACTAACGACGTGTGCTTGCATCCCCGTGCACGTCCTCGTTCGTCCGTGCTCGTCCGTGTCTGTCCTATCTGGAAATCGCGTGCCGCTCCCCGGGCTGCAACACTATCCGCGCCCGAACCGGCGCAACAAGTGGCCCCGCCCAACCGATGCGCGCGCTGTATTCGCCCTCGGCCAGTTCAAGCATGGCCGCCTCCTCACCGCTCTCTGGCTCCACCCACCGGGGCCCGTAGAATCGCCAAGGCTCACCTGGATACAAGAACGCGTATTGGCCCTCCACCAAGCTGCGCCCGCACGCGAATCGCTGTCCCTCAATCTCGATATAGGGATCGCTGAGCGTGTGTCCGTCAAGCGCGCGCAACGCCTTCACATCGTCAATCGCGCACGTGACCTTGCTTTTCGCAGGCAGCCCGTTATAGTAAAAGTTCAGCGCGCGCACCTGCGAGTAGTCAATCGCGTCGGTCTCCGGCCGTGAAATTTGCTGATAGCGCCAGCCCGTGAAGTTGTTCGGGATGTAGAAGTCCGCAGCCTTGGATCCATCCATGAGTTGCAGCTTGAACTGCCCGCCGTTGCCGTCGCCGCGCAGCCAGAATCCGATACCCCGGTGCCAGGAGATGTCGACGGGCGCATCGAACCCCCTGCCGATACATGACCAGCCGTCGTTCGTCGCGCGCCCACTCTCAGCAGTGTAGACCGCGCAATGGCCGCCCTTCCGCGCATCCTCTCCGCTGGACACAAATTCCTGCGTCACCCCTTCCAGCGTCGATTTGCTTGCATAGACCGCCACGTCGTCGAAGGTCTCCAGCGTCATCGCGTCCGCCGCGCCATACGCGGCACCCGGCAGCACGGCTGGTCCCACGGGCACGTGAATCTGTACGCCAACCTTCGCACCCCCCTCCGGCACGCGTATCGTCCACGCAAAAGTCTGCTCATCCGCCGGCGACACGTCGTGCCACGGCGTGTAGATCACGCGTTGAAACACTTGGCCTCCGCCATCATCGAGCAGACGATACTCGCGGCGATAGTCGAGCAGCCCGGCCTGCTCCTCGCCCGGTTTGCGTCCCACAAGCGCCGGATCGACACGCAGCAGCGCGCGCATCTCCTCCGGCACACGCCCCGATAGGCGCAGTTCCTCATACCGCCGGATCAGGTCAAGTATCTCGCCGGTGAACGGATGCCGCGAGGCCGCATCGTACGAGACCTGAAACGACATCGACGAATCGTAGGCAATGGTCTTCCCGAGAACGTATTCAAACATATCCACTGCGGCGTTCGGGTCGTAGCCGTAGTACCAGCCAATGTCGAGGGGCATCGAGTCTCGCTCATACGCATCAAATACCCCGGCCCGCTCATCCAAATACCCTTTGATGTCGCCATGGCCATCGGCCGACGCCGTACGCCCGAGGATGTGCCAGGAGTAGTGACTGAAGCTGCTTGCCTGCACAAGGACGTCTTTGCGATTCAGCTTGTCGAAGAAAGTCTTGTGCAGCTTCGCGTTGTAGTACCAGTGGTCGCCTTGCAGGCGCTCCGATCCATCGAAGTAGATCATATCGATGTCGCACGCATTGGCAATCCGCGCAAAGTTCGTGGACACCTCCTCGGTCAGCGTCGTGTCCATATCGTGGAGAAAATAGCCGTAGGACCGCATGAGATGACGCACGGGTTCACCCTGCGCATGCGGCGCGGCGGCCGTGCCAAACGCCCCGCGTTGACAACCGAGAAATCCAAAAGGCGCCTCCATCGCACGCTCGCCGTACGCGATGAGTTCATCGCCAATCTGCACGACCGTGCCCGACCCCATATAGCCGCCGTCCTCAGCGGGAAACGCGTCGGGCGCAGCCGTGATTGGAATCTCCCTCGCGGACGCGTCGATGTCTGAGGCGAGTACCGCGGAAGCGTCTTTCACAAGTCGCGGGTCGGGGACTGGCGTCAAATAGGGATCATTCGGGTAAATCGATGCCCCGAGAAAGTGCAGGCCGACTTTGAATCCCTCCTGCTTGAACCGGTTCACGGTCGCCGCAAGCGCATCGAGTCCCCCCGGGAACGCTTTGGCGTTGACTTCGTACTTACCCGTGGAACTTGTCCAGGAGTCCTGAAGGATCAGGATCATATCGAAACCGCCGCGCTTCGCCATCGCGAGAACGGGTTCGTACTGCGCTTCGCTGAATCCCGTGATGAAGAGATACGAATGGTCGACCCAGGGCGAACGCTTGTTCCACACGCCTCCTGGATGCGGACTCGGCAGGCCCGACGCGAGTTCGAAGCGCTCTATGGTATCCCCGAGCGCGTCGGGTGCGCAGCAAAGCAATCCAAACCGCGCGGGTTCAATGCCGTGCTCGGCCGTGGTCTCGACATGAAGCGAGCGAGACGCACCGGCCCAGTATCCCGAACCGGGATTCTCAAACCCCTCCAGTGGCACCGCCACCTCGCGCCCGTCTCGAACCACGATTGCCTCGATTCCATCTACGAGACACGTCACAGTCTCATTCGCGGGGAGGCCGTTGTAGTAGAGGCTCACCCCGGCCACGTGCCCGGGCTTGAGCGTGTTGTACGGCGAATCCGCGATGGTGACCTGCTGCCACCCCTCAAACGTAATCGGAAAGTACGTGTCCCGGAAACCGCCGAGTCCATCGGCGAGCTGAATCTTCAGCGCTTCCCCCTTGCCGTCGCCGTGGATCCACGCGCGGATCGCCTTGCACCCCGTAAGGTCGATCGGTTGCGGCAATTGGCTCCCGCCATAACTCCAGCCGGGCGCTTCCGCGTTGCATGTCGCAGTGAAGCGGGCGGACGTCATGCCTTCTTTCGCGTCACTCGAAGGCACGAGTTCATGGCTGCACCCGGCGCGATCGGAATCTTGACGCCCCTGCGTTCGCGTGAAGGCGCGCACGTTGATCTCGGCCGCGGACAGCGTCACCACGCGGGCAGCGGTCCGGCCTCCGTTCAGAGTGCCTATCACTTCGGCATCGCCCGGCAGCACCATCGAGAACAACTCGAGCCGCTGAAGGTCCGCGGGCGCCTGCAGCCGCGTCAGCTCGAACAACAGAAAGCCGGGGGAGGGGGTGACCGAGAATTCGCACAGATACCCGCCCTGAAATGTAACCGTGAGTTTGTCGTCCTGAGAGACGACAGACTCCGGTAGCAGCGGCTCTTGGGCCGTGTGCAGTTGGACTATCGGCTCTTGCGCCACCGGCCACGGAGTTCCCTCAGGCGTAAGGATCAGTTGCGCGTAACCCTTTGGATCGATTACAAGCTTGGCAGTTTGCAGGTCAAACGTCGTTTGCGCAGATACACAGAGAGGAACGGTAACGAACAAGGCAATCAATAATCTCATGGTGCAATACTAACCTTTCTTCGATGCTGAACCTTCGCGACCAGCTCCCCCTTCCATCGTGTCAATCCTGTTATCCTGTCAAGAAATCTTCAGCGTTTTGCTTGGACTGCACAACGGAACCGTCACGCCCTGTCCGATGTTGCCGTTGCGTATGCCCTCACGAGTCCCGCGACTAGACAAAGGGTCACCAAGACCGCGGAGCCCATGCGTGTGGTGGCGGGCACGGACGATTGCGCTGTCGCGGTGAATTGCTGGGGGCTCCCGCTCAGACCCGCGCACGCAGCGCTGAGCATGTTGATGCTTCCGCTGTCGCCAAGGGTCCAGGAACCGGCAGCGGCAATACCCAACGCATCGGTGGTGGCATTGCCACCGGTAACGCTTCCGCCACCCGAATCCACAGCAAATACAATCGCCAGATTTGGGACAGGATTCCCGAAGGCATCTTCCACCGCGACGGAAGGCGGAACAGCGACGGGCTCGCCGGGTCGCGCAGTCTGATTGTCCCCGGCATGCTTGGTCATGGTCGATGGAAGTTCCCGAAACCACCGTAGCGCGCCGCTCTCCGCGTTGTCATCCGTGAAGAAGCACCACTGGTCTCCCGGCGCGCCGGAAGCGGATGCTGCCGGAGTCAACGCGAATCCCTCGATGTTGCTTTCGCTGGGCACCTGAATCTCGGAAAGCGTAGTAAACTTGCGGTCGCTCCCAACAAGCGTCGAGGTGAGGTCGGTCACTTCAAGCCAGTTGCCACCCGTGTTATGCAGAATGTACATGCGCCCCGTGGATGCATCGAACGCAAGTTCGCAACTCTCCGTGTGCGATGTGAGATAACGCCCGACGAGCGTCTGAGTACCATCCTTCTTGAGGTCGAACGCGTATACCCAACCATTGGTCTGTACCGCGACAAACAGAACTCCCCCGAAACCCGATTCGCCATGAACGCTCTCCGGATACGCCACTCC
>JADLCA010000176.1 GCA_020847495.1 Candidatus Hydrogenedentota bacterium
CACCACGCAGATTGCCGTGTCGCAACCCCCTGTGAGCAAGGTCAGCTTTCCGTTGTCCTCGAGGATGCCGCCCACATTGAGCGTGGTCGGCAACGGCTCGTCCGCCCAATCCGGTAGCTGGATGCACGAGTAGTCGATGACCACGGTGCCGGACACCGCGTGGTCTGCGGGATAGCCTGCGTTGAGGTTCTGCGTGAGGGTGACCGTCAGCGGACATCCGATGACCTGCTGCTTCTGATCGGTACTGGCGCCGTTCCACACGCCGTCATACGTGCCTGACACATCGAATGGCGGCTTGGGGAACTCCATGGGGCAGCCTGCCCCGAGGGTCACTGCTACTACGGCCAGACATACTACTCCTACGCTTGTTCGAATCATGGGAATCCTCCCGTCTGGTCCAGGCTGCGTGTACCTTCTTCATACACGCATCTTTACGACCCCGAGAGCGGGGTAGCGGTTTCACAGCCCGACCGCGCGGATTGTCCGTCTCACGCGCCCGGGTAGATGGCGCGCAGTCCGATCTGCACGAGGTCGATGTTGAACAACAACTGGACCGCGGCGAGGATCGTCAACACACAGATGATCCAGTTGAAGGGAGATTCCGGGACGCGGTGGTGCATCCATTTACCCATATAGGAACCAATGGGAATCAGCGGCACGAGCACCAGGCCCAGCAACAGCACGTCGGTCTTCAATAAACCCACGGCGATGTAGAACGGAAGTTTCGTGAGGTTGATCAGGGTGAAGGTCCACGCGACGGTCCCGACGAAGAGCGATTTGCCGAGGTGGTGGGCGAAGATGTACAGGCCGGCAATGGGTCCCGCAGCATGCGCGATCGTCGAGCAGAATCCCGCGGCGATACCTGCCGCCCATGTCACGCGCGGCCCGGGCCGGTAGTGACTGACGAGTTCCATGGCGGCCTCGCGCACGAAGATGTACAGCGCAAACAGGATCGCCATGACGCCCACAAACTTCTTGATATACGGGGCATACTGCTGGATATCCTCGCGTCCGACGTACCACCACACGGCGGCGCCGAGGACAATCCCCACGATGGACGGAATATAGATCGCGCGGATGACCTTCCAGTCCTTGTTGTGACGGTGGTGGTAGATTGCGTTCAGGTCGCAGAGGATCAGCAGGGGCAACAGCATCGCCGTGACCTTCTGCACGGGCATGACGAGCATCATAAGCGGCAGCGAGAGGATGCCCGCGCCTCCCGCGAACCCGGACTTGCTGATCCCTTGGATCAGAATCCCCACGGATGCAAACACCCAGAACACGGCCCAGGGCACACCGGGCAAAATGAAGTCGTCGAACACCTGCGTCAATCCTGTGAGGTTGGAACGAGAACCTGATCCGAGGAATCACAGCGGCGGCGGGAGTATAGCACAGCACGGCGAAGCCGGTATCATCCAAGGATGTTCATCCACCCATTTCACCGATTACACAGATACAACGCGGAGAAGAGATAGAAGGGGGAACGGGCGTCTCGCCCGTGATTTGAAAACGCTTCAACGCGGAGGCGCTGAGTTCGCGGAGTGACGCAGAGAATCAAGAGGACGAAGCCAGAGACGAAGATGAAGAGATCGTCCACAGATTACACAGATTTGCACCGATTTGAAGAGGGGAGATGAAGGCGAAGCCGGTTCGCAGATGATGCAGATTGGCGCAGATAATGAGGACATCGATTCAACCTGGGTAGGGGAATTCTGCGATCAAAGAGGAAGAGTTTGGACAGGATTACAGGATGAAAAGGATGGAAGCCACGGAATCAGATTTCGTGTGAAGCCCGCTCTGCGGATCGCGCAGTTGAAGAAGCGATCAATTGAGACTGCTGAGACCTCTCTCAATCATGTCGTGAGGCTATGGGCGCCTCTCTTGATGCCTTGCGACTGCGCGGCTTCTTCTTGAGGCCTGAAGGGCCGGCGCCATATCAGCCCAGGGCAGAGCGAAGCGCCGCCCTGGGTAAACGACGCGCCCCCAATCTTGAGCGCTGAAGGTGCGGCACCATGCATTGTGATTCCGCGCGGTGGAGTTGGCTTCGTGCGAAGGTCAGCGATAGGAGCCTGACTCAGGAAGGAACTCTCGCAAAGGCGCCAAGACGCAAGGGGACAGGAAGTGAATTCGCGCGCTCCCACTTTGGTGGTGCCACCTACCAATCGGACATCTGGTCGTGTTTGCAGCCAAAGAACATCGCCATCACATTCCTGTAAGTAGAGATCTTCTTCTGGGGATAGCGCCAACCAGCGTCATTGTCCCAGTTGTTGATATCATCTCCTCCGCCCAGTTCATATGGCGCCGCGTCGGGCCGGTAGTGCTGTCTGGCTGGGGGAGCGTACTTGCCACTTGGGTCATAGATGGCTTGATCGGAAAGGCCGTTTGGACCAACTGACCAGATGAAATGCGGGTGAGACCGAGGTACATAGCCGACTTGCGGTACGCTCGCGTCATTCGTGTACACCGTCAAGAGGTCGATCTTTGCCGCGGGGTTCGAGTCGCTGTACGTGCGAAGGGCCGGCGGCCCCCACTCCGCAGGCCAGGGGCCCCCAAACATATTGTACGGATTGCCCCAAGGGTCGGTTTCCAAGCTCATATAGGAGTCGCCCAACTTGCGATAGACGTCTGGGTCTAGCATCTTCAGCCAGCGCCGGGCATTGTCAGACCCGGCCATTTCGAGGGAGTTCTTCCCATCGTGGAGCAGGGCGGTGAGGCAAACCGTATAGATCCGGGTACTCGCCACAAACGCGTCCAAGTTGGCGCTTTCCATGTAGGCCCGGCATTCCCTTTCGAACTCGGTCGCAACAAACAGTCCGCGAGCGTCTTGGCGATTGACGTCTGTGAGTAACTTGGTCAGCGCGAGGTCAATGTTCTTGATCTCGGATTCGGTGCGATCGCGGCGTGCCCAGAGAACATTCCAGCTGCCTTTGACGAGTAAGGGGATACACAGGAGAATCAACAGGACAATAACGGGAATGCCCACGACAAAGATGCTGATTCTCACCCACTTTCTGCTCATTACCGCATCCCCCTGCTTGTCGTGCAGGCTGCTCGCCGCCGGTATCGAGTGGCTCCGCTTGCACCTGAGCGACGTATTGGCACTCATGCGTCAATTGCATACGTTCTTGTGATACTCAGCGTTCAATGTGCATGTAATGAGTATAGCACGGAGCGGCGCGGGCAGGGGCGCTATTCTGGCAAGGAGGATTCTCTCGCGCAAAGACGCAAAGAAAGAGGAAGCCTCCACCGCTGATGGAAGTATCAGAGTAAGATGTGAAGAGCACAGCCGGGGGCGGCTATGCCACACGTCTTTCTTCTTGGAGATGTCGTTGGGCAATCCGTCATGGCAATTGCCCTACCCTATGCCTTGGGAAGAGAAACCCACAGGAGTCTATCGGGCAAGCGCGTGTGGCATAGCCGCCCTCGGCTGTGCTCCCATTGGCGCGCGCCTGCGCGTTCTCTTCCTCAGCGTCTTTGCGCCTTTGCGGGAGGTCCTGCTTCCGCCTCAGTTGCTGGCGCGCAGGTACGTGGCGCTGCCCTGGAATTCGATGCTGGTGTTGTTGGACGCGTAGTTGGTGTAGGTGCCGTAGAGGTAGGACCCCGCCTTGCGCAGGTTCCAAACGGTGTCGCCGAAGAGGTCCGCCCCGCTCCAGATGAGCTGGATGTGATTGTTCGAGACACTCCCATCGATGGAGAACTGCCGCCGGCTTTGTTCGCCGGCCAGGCGTACTGTGCCGGTGCCCGATATCGTACCGTCATCGGTGACGCTGGAAAGGTTGAGGATGGCGAGCTGGCTGGCACGGTCTTCCGTGCCGCTGGTGGTGGAAGAATCGAAGTAGGAGGCGGCATAGGTGCCCGCGAGGCTGCCTGCCGAACCGAAGCGCCACTCCGCCACGCCCCGGCTCACGAACTCGTCGCTGCCGTTGAACTGCTGGTACGAACCCACAAGCACGGTGTTGGCGAGGCGCATGTTCCAGGAGAACCGGCTGCCTCCGCGCGCCATGCTCAGGGCCAGTTCGTTGCCGATCACGACGCCCTCTTCGATGGTGTACGTGACAAACTCGGGGTCGGCATCCGACTGGTCCAGCACGAGCACGGAGCCCGACAGCGAGTTGCCTGTGACCACGAGGCCATCCATGACCATCACGTAGTCGGAGATCAGGCTGCCCGCCCCGGCCGTGTCGCTGAAGGACGTGATCCAATCCCGTTCAAAATCCTCGGGATCCGGGTCATCAGCCTGGTACCAGGTCGCGTGGCCGAAACGCGCCAAGTTGTTGGACGCATTGAACTGGCCGTATGCCGCCACGATGAGGCTGCCGCTATGGTAGCCGAACCAATCCACCTCGCCGTTGGCGGGTGTGAAGTTGCCGAGGGTGAAGTAGGTTTCGCTGCCGTCGATGTAGCCCTGGAGCACGTCGAAGTCGAAGTCTTCGGCCACATCGCCCGGACGCTGCTCCACGTAGGAGCCCACGCCGGAGAGTTCGTCGTTGGACGCGTCAAGCGTCATCACCCCGGTACGGTCTCGCGAGGTGAACGCGCCGCCCGCGCCGTACTCATCGCTGAAGGCTGTCGCCCAGGTCTGCTCGATGCTGGTGGCCGCCACCTTATGCATCACGAAATGAGCGGAACGATCCAAGGTGAGGTTTGAGTCACGCTCTGCGTACAGGGCTACAATTCGCGTGCCGCTCATGCGAAGCCAGACAGTCGGGTTATTGTCGAAATTGCCGCTGCTGCTCAGGGTCAGGCTCGCGTCATTGCCGCTCGCAGTACCCGAAATCTTGACATCGAACGGCTCGGAGTCGAAGGCCGTCGAGCCCGTATTGTAGAAGCGGAGCATCGAGCCCGAGCCCGTCAGGCTGTTGTTGTCCTGCGTAATCTTCAGGCGCAACGCATACTCGCGGCGTCCGCCGCCCTGGGGCAGGTCATCGCCGAAGCTGGCCATCCACGAACCCGCGAAGCGGCCGCCGGTCGTGCCGCCACCACCACCGCCGCCGTTGCCACCGTCATTTCCCCCGTCATCACCGCCGCCGTTGTCACCGCCGCCGTTGCCACCGTCATCCGGGAAGTCCGGAGTTCCATCTCCCGAGACGGCCGTACCCCAGACAAGCCCTTTGCCATCAAGGCCACAGCCCAGGAAGGCCGCTGGTAGAATGGCCAAAAGAAGCAATGCGAAAATTGTGCGATGCACTGGCGTCTCCATGGCGTCCTGCCTTCGCAGTGCCTTCCTCACGGGGGTATGAACGGGCGCAGTCCTTCACTCCAATATACGGACGAACCGGCCCTTCGTTTCAGAGAACGAACAGTTCGCGAACACGGTTGACGCAGTGGATAGACTGCGCGCAGTTACACCTCAACCATTTTTCCGGTGGCAGCGGACTTGTAGGCGGCGACGGTAACTTCCACGGCCTTCAGTCCGTCGTAGCCGGTGACGGCGGGGTCGCGCTTCTGGTCCACCGCTGCGGCGAAATCGCGCACCAGGCCCAGATCGCAATTGTCGCCCCAACCGACCCACTGGGCCTTCATGTCGGTGTCATTGTAAACGTTCACCTTCTGGTTGAAGGCGTCCACGGACACCACGCCCTTCTCGGCAATGATCTCCATGGTGACGTCGCCCCAAGTGGGGAAACTCTTTGCGCGGTTCCAGCTCGCTATGTGGGAGACCTTGATGCCGCCTTCCATCTCGAAGTGAAGGCTGCCCACATCGTCCGTGCCAATCCCGTGCCGGATGAGGTTGCCGTTTTCGCAATAGACCTTGGTGATCTCCTTGCCGAACATCCAGCGCAGCAGGTCGACAACGTGCACCGTGTGGTCCATCGTGGCGCCGCCGCCGGAAAGTTTCACATCGGCAAACCAGCCTCCGGGGAAACTGCCGTTGTTCGTGCAGGACGCCGCGTAGATGGCGCCGTACTTGCCGCTGGCGATTTCATCTTTCACGGCCATGAGCGGCTGCGCGTAGCGGCACGGAAACGCCGTGCCGAGGCCCACGCCGGCCTTCTTGCAGCATTCGACCATGGCCTTGGCGTCCTCCACGGTGGTCGCCAGGGGCTTCTCGCAGAGAATCCATTTGCCGGCCTGGGCGGCGGCTTCGACCATGGCGCGGTGCTTGGCGTTCTCCGAGCAGATAATGACGCCGCCGATATCCGAGGCGAGGAAGGCCTTCTGGTCCGCGATGAAGGGCACGCCGCACTGTTCCGCGGCGGCCTTGCCGCGGGCGGGATCGTCATCCCAGATCGCGGCCAGCTCGACACCGGGCAGCTCCTTCGCGCTCGCCGCGTAGCCATGCGCGTGCATATGTGCAAAACTCATGATTCCCAACTTCGCCATCGGTCAATCTCCTTCAGCGTTCGCGGCGCGAACGCGCTTGATCAATCGGAAGAACACCTGGGCCACAACGGCCAGGAAGGGACCCGGTACCGCAAACAGCACCAGCCAGAGAACAATGGACAGATAGTTCTTGACGGGCGACGCCTGCACCTCTTGCACGCCTTCGGCCCCTTGAACCGTTTCCGCGATTTCCTGGCCGACAAAGGAGAGGTGCAGCGCGGGAAAGAGCCCGATGCACATCGTGCATAGGGCGCCCACCAGCAGCGCCGCCGTCAGTTTCTCTTTGGCCGCGAGCCATAGCATCCACACAAACAACACCACGGCCACCGCCACGACTATGTAAGGTAGAACTTGTTGCATGGCACTCACGCTCCTGTTGCCGCTCCGCGGATCGCTCTCAGTTGAATGTGACCGGCTGCCCGGTCTGGGCCGACTCGAGCGCGCCCAGCGCGATACGCACCGCCCACACGCCGTCTTCCGGAGTCACCCGCGGTTCGCCCTTGCCCTCGAGCCACCTCTTGAAGTCTTCCCACTCCAGTTGATACGGGCTCACCGAGACCGGACTCCCGGGCACGATCATGCCCGGTGTACCGCTCGCGTTGGCCCGCATCATGGAACTGATGGGCGCTTCATTGCTGTCGTACTGAATCATGCCATTGTCGCCGCACACTTCCACCTTCACCTGAAATCCCGCGGGATGCGCCCAGGTTCCGGTGGTCGTGGCGATGACGCCGCTCTTCATCCTCATGGTGACCATCGAGTAATCGATGGCCTCGCCGAAACGCTCCTTGAGGTTCTGGCAGAAGATCCGCTCGGGGTCGCCGAACACGTAGCGGATCCAATCGAAATCGTGGATGATCGTATCCATCGTGACGCCGCCGCTCATCTCCCAATCGCGGAACCAGGTGCCCGCGCCGACCGGGCAGATGCCGCCGCGGTATGTCCGCACGAAGCCGACCTTGCCGACCTTGCCCGCCTCGATCTGCTTCTTGATGGCCTCGAATTCCTGGAAGTAGCGGACCACGTGCCCGAGGAAGAGTTTCACGTCCGCCTTCTCGACCGCGTCGAGCGCCTCATCGCACTGTTCCATCGTGCGCCCGAAGGGCTTTTCGCAGAACACGTGCTTGCCCGCCTCGGCGGCCGCGACCACGTACGGCGCGTGATATGGAGTTGGCGTCAACACGGCGACCACATCGACATCCTTGCGCCGGCACACGGACATGCAGTCGCCCGTGGCGTCTGCGCCGAACTTCGCCGCCAGCGCCTTGGCGCGCTCGGGGATGGTGTCGCCGCACACGGCGAGTTTGAACCCCGCGTTGCAGATGAACTGCGCGTGATGCGCGCCCATGCCGCTGCATCCGATGATACCTACCTTCATTCCGTCTCTCC
>JADLCA010000177.1 GCA_020847495.1 Candidatus Hydrogenedentota bacterium
CAGCGCGGAGCGGGTGTTCGAGTTTATCGATCTTCAACCGGATATCGTGGACGCGCCGAATGCCGTTGCGCTGCCGGCCTTGCGGAACGAGATCCGCTTCGATGATGTTCACTTCTCCTACGATGGCAAGACCGAGGTGTTGAAGGGGCTGTCCTTTCAGGTGCACAAGGGCGAAATGGTGGCGATCGTAGGATTCAGCGGGGCCGGCAAGAGCACGCTGGTCAAGCTCATTCCGCGCTTCTATGATGTCACTTCGGGTAGCATTTTGATCGACGGCGTGGATGTCCGCGGAGTAACCCAGGAGAGCCTTCGCGCCCAGATCAGTATCGTCACGCAGGACACGATCCTATTCAACGAGAGCGTCCGGTCGAACATCGCGGCGGGCAAGGACACGTACGCCGATGAGCGCGTCATGGAAGCATTGCGCGCCGCGTACGCGACCGATTTCGTGATGCGCTTGCACGAGGGCATCAACACCCGCATTGGCGAGTCTGGCGGCAGTCTGTCGGGAGGCCAGCGTCAACGGCTCGCCATCGCGCGGGCGCTCATCAAAGATCCTTCGATCCTCATCCTCGATGAGGCGACCTCGAGTCTGGATTCGGAGAGTGAGCGCGCTATCCAGCGGGCCATCGAGGAGTTTGTGGTCGGCCGGACCTCCATCGTGATTGCGCACCGTCTCTCGACCATTCGGCGGGCCGATCGCCTTCTGGTTCTGGACGAAGGCCGTATTGTCGAGCAGGGCACCCACGATGAGTTGCTGGAACAGCCGGAGAGCATCTACCGGCGCTTGTACGAAGTCCAGTTCGCGGTATCGGAGAAGGTGGAAGAGCCAGCGGAGACCGTGGAACCGGGCGCGAGGCCGGCACGGGCCGCGCGGGGGGGAGACGAGCGTGATGCGGCGTATTAGCGGGTGTCTGGCCCAAGCGGCGTGCATAGCCTTGATGGCGTCCGGATGTGGATCGGGAAGTGGTGACCTCGCGAACGCAAAGAAGGAGTCCGCCCCGTCTCAGGCCGCGGCGGCGCCGGAAAAGCAAGAGGAAGTGGCGCTGGCGCGTGTGTTCGTTGTGGATATGGAGGGAAATCCTCTTCCGAACATGCTGCCGATCGCCACGTCCCAGCCCAATGCGTTTGAGAAACCCGTCGCGCAGGGCAAGGTTACGGGACCGGACGGCAAGGGCTTCATGTCGATTCCGCAGAATCAGTGGTTGTACGTTCGGGCCTGGGACCCGACCAAGCGGATGTTTGCGAACAACTACTTCGACGTATTGCCGGGCAAGGCCGACACCACCGATGAGATGCAGATCGTTATGCTGCCGGGCGCGTCACTTGATGCAATCCTGATGGACAGCGACGGCAATCCAATCGCCAACGAGGATGTGGGCATGATGATGTCGCACCCTACGCGTGGTCAATGGTGGCCCGATGAATCCAAGACCAACGAGCGCGGCGCGATCCGTTTCGAGTCCGTCCCCGCGGGCAAGTACCAAGTGACCTTGGAGACGAAGAGCGGCAAACAAATTCAGTTGCCGGAGGTAGCTTTGCCACCGGGAGGATCGGCAAGCCTCGGAGCAATCGCCCTGCAGTGAACCCGGTCAGTTGAGCGTCACCTCAGCGGGCCCGTCGAGAAAGACGCCCAACACCTTGCCTTTGAGATCGACCAGGACCAACCGGCGTTTCACAAAACCCATCACGCGGCCAGGCCCGTTGTCCTGGGTCCAGCGGAGTTCCATGGTGACCGCATAGCATTCCGGGAAGCTGCGGCCCTCGACTACAAAATACTTATGGTGGTTGATGACGCTCGCGTAGCGCATAGCGCATCGTAAGACAGGTTTCCCGCCCGTGATTTCAAACTTCTGATCGCGAAACGTCTGGACCAATTCTGAATAGTACTTCACGGCGGCACTGGTGATCGTGTAGGGAATGCGGACGCCGTCGAAAGCCGAAAACCACCACAACCCCTCGCCTTTGGATGGCTCCTGGTTGTCTTTGAGGCGAGCATTCTCGCGGGCGGCCTGCACGCGTTCCCTATTCGGGTAGACCGATTCCGCGATGCGCAACAGCCTCAGCTCGTTCTCGTCGCTGTAGTGGCGGACAATTTCAGCGGTGTAGTTGCCTTCCGTAAAGGCGAACTCCGGCAAGTTGATCTTGAGGTCCCGGGACGACTCATACCACTCGCCCGAAGGCGCGGATTTTGCCTCCTTTTCCGTGGTCGCGCAGGAGGCCACAAGGAGCGGCAGTATCAGGGCTGCGACACGTAGTGCGCGCATGGCAACTTCTCCTTCCAGAATGGGTGACAAGAACTTTTGCAAGAGCTGCGTCTGGGATCAAGTCGCGGACAGCCACAATCATGACCCCAAAGGGACAATCACATCAAGAGGGAGACGGGAATATTGGGTTGCTGTTAAGCGTGCCGGACGAGGAATGTATTGGCGCATGCTTCGCGACAATCAATGATGCCATATCCTCCCTTGAGTCTCGGCGTTCTTTCGCGGTCTACGCGCCTCTGCGTTGGTATGAGTCAAAGACCACGGGCGAGATGCCCGTTCCGGCTTGTTGCCTTCCCCTAGTTGCTAACTTTCTTGAATCGGTGCAATCGGTGAAATCGGTGGAAGACGCCGCTATTTGGCTTTGGAGTCCAGCGCTTTGGCAATGACGAACTCCAGGATAGCAGTGCCGTCCTCGTAGTTGGTTGCGTGTCCCCCATCTTCGCGGTGGATGATAAGGACATCGCGCCCCAGCTCTTTCAGCTTGTCTACGAGGCGCAGGACGCTCTGCGGCGGTACAATTTCATCTTTTCCGCCGGTGGTGAGTCCCACGGGCATGGTGAATCTTTCGGGGAAGAACTCCGCGCTGCGGTCGTGGTATTCGGACGGCACATCATTCTTCGTGCCGCCGTAGGACTCGCGGAAGGCGTCTTGAAACCCCTCGTACTCCACGAGGTTCGCGGTGCCGTTCATCGCTGCGACGCCGTCGACGAGGTCTGGATGCCGCGAGGCAAACGTGAGGGCGGCGGTTCCTCCCATCGAGCCACCGCACACGATGACACGCCGCACACGATACGCACGCTTGAGGTCACCGATGATCTGGACCACGTCCGCCTCCGCCTTCGGTCCCATCCAGGAGGTCTTCGCGCGATAGTCCGGCGAGACGAAGAGCATACCGTGCTTCGCTGCGACATCCCGGGCGGCGCGGCATTCATCACGCGGGTCCTTGGCAAACTGCCACCGGTCCGAGCCGTGGCCGTGAAGGGCGATGAGCACATCCAAGGGAACGGCCGCGTCGTACGGCTCGGGGCGCATCACGACATAATGCTGCATGGACTTATCGATTGACGCTGTGAATGCGACATCCTCGGGCATGGTGAGACCAGTCCCCCCCTGAGCGCTGCACGCAATGGTGGAAATGAAAGCGATAACACGCGTGAACGATTTGGCGTTCTTCATGCCGGTATCGTATCTCAATGGACTGCCGTTTGGAAATCCACGCGAAGCGCGCCAGGTGATGCGGCTGGATTTGTCCTGCTATGATGCGTGCACGTCGGACTACGCACACCAGGAGGGCGCCTTCCATGCAGACTACTCTGAGCCGCAGAGCATTCCTGACCCGGACGGCAGCTGCCGCGGGCCTCGCCGAACTAGGAGTCACGCAATCACGCGCGGCAGAGCAGACAGGCCGGCCGCCCAATTTCGTAATCATCTTCACCGATGACCAGGGGTACAACGACCTGGGCTGCTACGGCGCTCCGCTGATCAAGACACCGAACATTGATCGAATGGCCGCTGAGGGCATGCGATTCACGGACTTCTACGTGGCGGCGCCGGTCTGCACGCCATCGCGTGCAGCGCTGATGACGGGATGCTATCCGCAGCGTCTCAGTATGGCGGACATGGCGCGCTCGGAAGGGCGCACGGGGTGGGTGCTGTTCCCTGATTCGACCTGCGGTATCAACAGTGATGAGGTGACCATCGCGGAGCTGTTGAAGGCCCAGGGCTATGCGACTGCGTGCGTTGGCAAGTGGCATCTGGGGCATCAGGCGGCATTCCTGCCCACCCGGCACGGCTTCGACTACTACTATGGCATCCCGTACAGCAACGACATGAAGCCGACTCCGCTGATGCGCATGGATGAGGTCATCGAAGAGCCCGCCGTGCAAGAGACCCTCGTGGAGCGGTACACGGAAGAGGCGGTGCGCTTCATTCGGGAGCACAAGGAACAGCCATTCTTCGTCTATCTCCCCCACAACATGCCGCACATCCCGCTGCACGTGTCGGAGCGGTTTCGCGGGAAATCGGCGGGCGGACTTTACGGGGATGTGATCGAAAGCATCGACTGGGGCGTCGGCGAAATCCTGAACACGCTCGATGAACTCGGCCTGAGTGAGAACACGATTGTGATGTATGCCTCGGACAACGGCCCGTGGCTTACGCACGGAGAGGAAGGCGGGCTGGCGACGCCGCTGCGGAGCGGCAAGGGCACCACGTACGAGGGCGGCATGCGCGTGCCGGGTATCATGCGCTGGAAAGGGCGCATCCCTGCGGGTAGCGTGTGCCATGAACTCGCGAGCACGATCGATGTGCTGCCAACCTTCGCGACGCTCGCAGGCGCGAGCGTGCCCAACGACCGCATCATCGATGGGAAGGACATCCTGCCGCTGATGCTCGGTGAACCCGGGGCGGCGACGCCTCACGAGGCATTCTTCTACTACTCTGGCTTGAACCTGATGGCTGTGCGGAGCGGGAAGTGGAAGCTCAAACTCGAAACGCCGCTGTGGGAAGTGATTTCCAACAGGGGCTATAAGGGGCCGGATGCATCATTGCCTGAGGCGTTGTACAACCTGCACACGGATCCCGGGGAACAGAAATGCGTACTGCAGGATCACCCGGAGATTGCCGAACGGCTGCGCGGTTTGCTTGCACAAATGCGTGAGGATCTTGGCGATGCGCGCACCGGAGTAGTGGGCAAGAACGTGCGGCCTGTCGGACTGCCATGATTGAGGTGCGCGAGGCCGCGCATGCATGTCGAGGCTGTCACAGCGGGGTGGAGTCTTCGGCACTGTGCAGGACTAACGGCGGAGTTGAGATGGACCAATCAAGACACAGGCGAGGGCGCCTATGCCACACGCGCCTGGCATGCCCTGGTTGGTTCTTCCTTTCTTCCGGACCTTGGCTGGCAGTAGGACTTGAAGAGTTTCAGACAAGCATGGAACAAGAGAAAGACGTGTGGCACAGGCGCCCTCGCCTGTGTCTTGAAACCGGGCCGGCAGAAATGGCCCTGCGCGTATGCATGCCCGCAAGCTTGGGCTGTCACGCGCTGGCGCTCACTCCGCCGGGGCGATGTATCCGTAGTAACGGCCCATCCAGTACGGGAGCAGCCAATAGGTGCCGCTGCTTTCCGCGAGGCCGTCTTCCCCGTTGACAGCCATCCAAGGGTTGCGATCCCAGCGGATGACGAAGCGCTCGCTGGGAGGCAACAAACGGTCCGTCTGCAGCGGATCGATTTCGGGAGAACGCTGCAGGCGGATATCTTCCCTTCGCGTGTTGTCCACGGTCCACTCGACGAGATCGAGCGGCGCGTCGCGTAGCGAAGCCACCCCAGCGTCACGCCCGAAATCTCTTCCTCCCAGTGCGCCATAGAGGAAGTTGAAGTAAGGGCTCTCATCGTGCGCAAGCCCCTTGTACCACCAATCGAGACTTTCCTCCAGAATCCTGCGCGTGGCAGGTTCTTTCTCTTGTTCCAGCAGGGCCTGATAGGCGAGGGCGAGCAACTCATCGTCTATATGTGTGCGCTCGGATGGGGCGTACGTTTTGGCGTGCCGGATGTTCTCCGCGTAGTTGTGCTCGTGGAGCAGCTTGCGGTAGTGCTCTTCATACTTGGCATCGCCAGTGATCATGTACGTGGTCTTGAGGAAAGAGAGGATCTCGACGGAGTTGATGCCGCGTTCGGCCCGCCAGTTGGGGTCGCCGTTCAGCTTCTCCGGGGCCCACACGCCCCAGCGCGTGTGTGCGCCATCGATATCGTTCAGGTTGTAGCCGCCGTCAATGATGTGGTCCATAACGCGGCGCACGAGTGCGCGCAGGCGTTCCTTGTCCTCCTCATCGGCCGCCAGCGTGTAGTAGACGTAGTATCCATAGAAGTGGCCCGTCATCTCATCGCTACTGGTGTCGCCTTTCCACAACCATTTGCCGTCGGCGGTCGGACGCCACCGCTGTTCGACAGGCTTCCAACGCGGGTCCTGCGCGCGGCCCACTGCCTGACGCTCGGGGGACAATTCTTCGTTGGCATCGGCCATCTTGGTCCAGGACACGGGGATGACCGAACGGGCGATGAAGCCTGGCGTGCCGGTCGCCGTTTGGAGAAACTCCAGAGCGCGGAACGCGCGGCTGGCCTTCGCCCGCGCGTCAGGGTCCTTGGTCGCGGCGTAGCGGTAGGACTCCGCGGCAAGGTGCATGGCTGTGTACTGGCCGTCGTTGTCGTCATCGCGGGGTTCCCAGGTACTGAGGTCGCCTGCCACGCGCAATCGGCATTTCTCGACAAGGCCTGGCTCGCGGACGTGGCGCGCCTCACAAGCCGCAAGGATCTCCTCTGCTTTCTGCGCCAGCGTCATGCTCCGCGGCACGATGGCGCTCACGCCCGCGCGTGTGGCCACCCAAGCGGTGCCATCCGCCCCAAAGGCCGCGTCGCGGACTTCATCATCGAGCAGCCAACGCCGCGAGTGGCGAAAGGACCAGGACTTTCCATCGAAGCGGGTGACGCCGCGCGTGGTGCCAACCCACAGACGCCCATCCGGGCCGAATGCCAGGCACTTCACTTCGACAGTGGGCAAACCGTCCGCAGGCGTGAAGCGCTTGACGCTCTTGTCCCCCTCGAAGACGTCCACGCCGCCGAGACCGCCAACCCAGAGGCGCCCGTCCGGGCCGAACGCCGCGCCCGTGAGCGCTCCTGTCAGGATGTCTTCGGGTCTGTGAATGAGCCGATCACCGGAGGGGTGGTGACGATACAGGCCCATGCCCGTGGCCAGCCAGATGCCGCCGTCCGTATCCGGCGCCATCGCACGGATGGACTGAGGCCATTGCCCAGTGAGCAGGGTCCACGAATCCCCTTCCTTCGACCACACGCCATCTGGGCCACCCGCCAACACGCGTGAAGCATCCGCATATACGGCGCTGATGGGGCTGCCGACACCGGAAACGACTGACCATGCGCCATCTCTCATCGTGTACAAGCCGTCCCACGCACCGGCCCAAACCGTGCCTGGTGCGTCCACGGCAACGTCGAAGGATTCGCCTTGAGGTGCGCCTTCGGCGCGCGACCAGTCACCGTCGCGAAGGCTCCACACACCGATCCGCGTGGCAGCCCACACTGCACCGTCGGGTCCAACGGCAAGGGCGCGCACGTCGTTGGCTGCCTCCTCGGGCAAGGGATAAGCGCTGTGCGTCTCTTGCACAAAGGGCGCATCTATGGCCGGTTCGATGGCATGCAACGGCACTCCAGCACCCATAGCCAGCAAAGTAAGGACAACAAACCCGCGCAGGGAAATGACCATAATGAAAAGCTCCATTGGTGTGACGAAGGTTCCTAAGCTTAGTCAGAACCACTCCACGAAACAAGGAAACCAGGCGTCGTTCACCCCGTAGCACATCTTGCGGACAATGGATAGGTTCGCCGGCACAAGGTTGAGCCGCGTATGCGGTCCTGATACGCTGACTCTCTGCGGCGCGATGTAGTGCGCCCAACTCTTTTGCTTGTGGCCCCTCCGCCCCGCTTGTCGGGAACTTCAGTAATGGGATGCGGGCAGTTAGTCCGCGGCTGGATCGCGAAACCGGGACGCCGGGGGATTTGGAGAACGACTGGAAGTTATGGCACTGCGCGACCTTTGTGAACAGTACAACATCTCATTCAAGAAGCAGTTGGGACAGAACCTGCTGCTGGACGAGAACATCAATCGCATCATGGTGGACGCGGCCGCCGTGACGCTGGAGGATGACGTCATCGAGGTGGGCGCGGGCCTCGGCGCGCTGACCGGGCGTCTGGCCGAGCGCGCGCGGCGGGTGCTCGCCATCGAGATCGACCGCTCGTTCATGCCGTGTCTCGAAGACCAGTTCGGGGGCAACGAGCGTGTGCGCCTTTTCCGGGGTGACGTCCTGAATCACGATGTCGAGAAACTTGTGGAGGAATTCCTGCCCGGCGCGCAGACCCTGAAGATGGTGTCCAATCTCCCTTACTACATCACAACGCCGGTGCTCTTTCATTTCTGGGAGAGCACCCTGCCGTTCGAGCGGATGGTTGTCATGATGCAGGAGGAAGTGGCGCTGCGCATGGTGGATCCCGTCAACGGGCCTGATTACGGCGTGCTTGCTCTGGCGGCGTCGCTTTTCTCTGAAGTCGATATCGTGCACAAGGTGCCCCGCACCTGTTTCAGGCCCCAACCCCGCGTCGATAGCTGTATCGTGCGCATGCGCCGCCACGAGGACCGCTATCCGGGCCTCCAAGCCAAGTTTTTGATGCGGATCATCCGCTCTGCCTTTGCCCAGCGCAGGAAGACCTTGCGCAATTCCCTCACCAAGTCCGGCACCTTCGGCGTGCCCAGGGATGTGGTGCTGGCCGCGTTCGAATCCACGGGGATCGACCCTGGACGCCGCCCGCAGACCATGTCGCTGGACGAGTTTGCCGCGCTCGCGCGTGAAATCCGGAAAGGAATCTGACACACTGGGACCTCGCTGGCATGACGGGAACGCATAACGTACACTGGGGGAGCAGGGAGAATCCGTGCAGACACCCGAGCCTATGCTGAACCTGTACGAACAAATAGTTAACAGTCTGAACAGCGGCGTGATCGCCATCGACCGGGACGGCCAGGTAATCCTCGCGAATCCCGCCGCGGCCAGCTATCTGGACATCGCCCCGCACGAATTGCAGACCGGCATCCTGCTGGCCTCGGTCCCGAATGCGGGTCCCCTGGCCGCGGTGTTGCACGAAGTCATGAGATCCGGCGAGTCGATTTCGCGCCACGAAATTACGCTTCCTCTCCCAAGCGGCGTGGTCAAGCAGATCGGCTTGAGCGCATCCGTCCACGAGGGGCCGGAACCGCTCAACGGCGTCATTGTGCTCGTCACGGATATGACGGAACGCATGCGGCTGGAGCGTTCCGCCGAGCTGAACCGGCAGTTGGCCGCGCTGGGAGAGCTGACTGCGGGCGTGGTGCACGAACTCCGCAATCCTGTGAGCGTCATCAGCGGCATGGCGGAGCTGCTCATCCGAAAGCTCGACCCCGCCGACGAGCGGCTGGGCGCCGCGAACACCATTCTGCGGGAGGCCTCGGCGCTTGAGAAGTCTATTTCCCAATTCTTGGGTTTTGCACGGCCGTTCGAATTGCAGAAGGCCCGGTGCACCCCCGCGGCAATCATCGATCGCACGGTTCAGTTGTGCCGCCGCCGCGCCGAACACAAAGGGGTCGCCTTGGAGGCCACGCGCGCGCCGGACCTGGCATTGCATGCCGATATGTACCGAGTCGCGCAGGCCCTTTCGAACGTCATCAACAACGCGATCGAGGCCGTGTCGCGCGGCGGCTGGGTGCGTATCAACACCGTGTTGGACGAAACCCACTTGGTTTTCACAATCCTCGATGACGGCCCGGGCATCCACATTTCTGCAGGCGAGGACCTCTTCGCGCCGTTCTTCACCAAGAAAGAGGCGGGAACCGGACTGGGGCTGACCATCGCGCACCGGATCATCGCCGCGCACGAGGGGTCGATCTCCTATGGGAACCGTACGGAAGGTGGCGCCTGCTTCACCGTTCGGATTCCGGTCAAGAGCCCGGTCCGCTAGGGCATCCCGGCTCGCGCGTTGTGCAGCGATTCCAGGAGGTCCGGCAAGGCGGAGATGTCAGGTATTCTCAGGTCCGGCACATACTCAGGGCCATCGTGCGTCCGCCCTTCGTAGATGCTGTCCACAAGCACGGCGGTCATCCCCACGGAATGCGCCCCGCAGACATCCCGATGCGGCTTATCCCCGACGTACCAGGCGCGGGCGGGATCGAGCTTCATGGATTCGAGCGCGTGGCGGAAGATGGAAGGGTCGGGCTTGTTCATCCCGAATTCCGCCGAGAACACCATGAACTCAAACAGGTTCAGGATCCCCCCTTCACGAAAAAGCCGCCGGTGGCTGTCGCTGACCATGAGCGTGTTCGAGATGAGTCCGATGCGAAATCCCATTTCGCTGAGGCGCTCCAGGGTGGGGCGGACGAAACTGTAGAGAGGCCGCACCTCCCAGTCGGAAAGCACGGCGTACCAGCGTTCCACATTCGCGGGAGAAGGCTCGGCGGGCAACCTTTCGAGCCAGGCCGCAATGATTGGCCGGGGGTCCATGGCGGGGCGGGGCTGCGGCAGCGCCTCGTAGGCTTGGAGAATCGCGCGCGATAGCCCGAGGAACCACTCCACCGGCGTACCGTCAGGCAGACCTTTTGGGTAAGATTTATGAAATCCTGAATCGTCCCACATGTCCGCGGACTCCAGCAGGACGCCTCCCATGTCGAACAGAACGGCCTCGGGGACGGTTACACGCACGAATACTCTCCTTGAACCTAAAAACGGCAGTTGAATGGGACTGACCCTGTCTTTCGCGTAGGCTTTGCGCGCCGAGACTCATCTCTCTCGGCAGCGAAACACGGGGGTCTGTCCCCTCACCCAGTGGGTTACCGTAACGTCTCTGGTTAGACATTCGCGCCGATAACGTTAATGACCCCATGGCGGTTCAACTGCCGTTTTTGGGTTGAATTGTCCGGTTTGCCATCATTGGTGGGTCTGCCAGGTGGAACGCGGCACCTCAGGCTCCCGCCGGAAAGTGCCTATTGAAGCACGGCGGACCAGCCAAAATAAAGGATGCGAAACACTTGACCTGAACGAGCTTGTGCATTATTGTATAGCCAAGCGTAGGAGGGAGAAGGTGATGGGGATCTTCCGAACGGTTGCCTTGCTGGTGGGCATCCTTGCCGTGGGCGCGTTCTTTCAGGGATGCAACACTCTGCAATCAGTCACGAATCTTGCCAACTCCATAGTCAGCACCGCGGCCAATACGGCGGTGAAGGCGGTCAGCCCCAGCACCTATTTCGAAAAGGATGAGGAGTACAGTTCCCGCGGCAAGCTTGAACACAAGCGCGGGGCGTTGAACAGCCGGAGTACCGCGGTGAAGTCCAGCAGCAAGTCTGACCACGGTACGAAGAAGAATCCTCCCATCGGGATGCCGTACCGCTCGCGCTACTACCAGGGAGATTGAGCGCGCGCGCCTCCGTCACTCACCCCAGCCCGTGGTGGCTGTTCTCTTTGATAACCTGTACATCATTCACGAGAGGCCACAGCCCCGGATAGCGTTGAAACATGACGTGGCCATCCATGTACAGGACATTGCTTCCGCCCGGAACGTGATTGAAGACAATCCCGCCCGCCGCACTATCGGCGAATTCCTCGCTCCCGAAGGTATCCCACATGACGGTGACTGTGCTTTCCGCTGAAGCTGA
>JADLCA010000178.1 GCA_020847495.1 Candidatus Hydrogenedentota bacterium
TAGGGCAGTCCCAGCAGCCGCGCGACCTTGTCAAAACACTCTCCGACCGCGTCATCGCGGGTCGTGCCGATGATCTCGTACGTGTGCGGTTCGGGGCACCAGATCAGGCAGGTGTGGCCGCCGCTGACGATGAGTGCGAGCAGCGGGAACTCGGGAGGATCGGGTCCCAGGAAGGCGGAGTAGATGTGCCCTTCGATGTGGTGGACAGGAACGAACGGCACACCCCACGCATACGACAGCGCCTTTCCGAAGTTCATGCCCACGAGGAGCGAGCCCGTCAAACCGGGTCCGCACGTCGCGGCGATGGCATCGATAGTTCCACCCGCCGCGTCGAGCGCGAGCCGCGTCAATTGGGAAATGCACTCGGTGTGGTGCCGAGATGCAATCTCCGGCACGACGCCGCCAAAGGGGGCGTGAATCGCCACTTGCGACGCCACTTCATTCACCAGCACGTTGCGTCCATCTTCGACCACGGCCACGCCGGTCTCGTCGCAGGAAGTCTCTATACCGAGCACGCGCGTCATTCGACTAGCTCCGAAACATGTACCAAAGTGATCCCTTCTTCTTTGAAGCGCGGCAGCATTTCAGTCAGGACGGCCGCGCTGTTTTTGCGGAAATGGCAGATGCCTATCGCGCTGCCCTGCGTTTTGCAGAGTTCGATCAGCTGCTGAAACCGTTCTCGAATATAGGCCTTGTCGGATTCGTGATCCAGAAAGAGATCGCGGGCCGCCGATTGAATGTCCAATTCCTGCGCGACGCTGTAGGCCGTGGATGTCGACATCGTCCGGCTGTCCACGAAGAAGAGGTTGAGCGGCTTGATAGTCTCCCGAAAGGTACGCATGGAGGTGGCGTCCGAGGTGAACTTTGAACCCGTATGATTGTTGATGCCCACCGCGCCGGGCACGTCAGCCAGTGCCTCCGAGGTTAGCCGCTGAACGTCCTCTGGGGCCATGCCCGTGACGAGCTGGCCAGGATAGGCATTCTGCTCGGAGGAATTTTCCATGGGCATGTGCAGCATGACCTCGAAACCGAGCTCCTGTGCGCGGCGCGCGGTCTCAGTGCTGTGCGGAGCGTGGGGAAGGATGGATAGCGTCAGGGCGGGGTCCAGCGCGAGCACCTCCTCGGTAATGCTGCCACCATACCCGCCATCGTCCACGATAATCGCCACCTGCATCGAACCGTCGGCAGGGCGTTTGTGAAGCGGGGGCGCTGGCTTGCGGGCATCGCCATTCAAGTGTTCCGAGTCCAGGGGCAGCGCCTCGGAGCCGGAGTCCTCGCTTGTGCCCTCCTCCGGTGAACCATCCTCGGAATTCCGCATAGCGTCTTCTTGCGATGGCGCGGATTCCGGCTCGGCCCGGTGCACCGTTACGAGGACGCACTCGACCTCACCGTATGCCACCGAATAGGCCAGTGCCAGCGGTTGCGCAGGTTCGGTGATGCGTGATACCGCGGTGTCCTTGTGGTGCATGATGGCCGCGAGCGCGGTCTCGATCGCCTGCGCGCTCAGGGGCGCCGCGAGCTGTATCTCCATCGCGGTGAATGTCCACTCTGCCGTTTCATTCTCGCGCGCCTCGGGCGTGCTTACCGTCAGCTTGGATGGCGGCTGAAGCACTTGCGTGAGAAGCGCGCTTGACTCCTCCGCAATGCGGCGCGTCGCCTCGTGCAGGTTCTTCTTGTCCGGCTTGCCCGTCAAAGTCATGCGTGCGAACTCGCGGCCCCCATCCTGAAGCGTCAAGACGATCCTTCCGGGAGGCGAACTTGCTTCGTCCAGCACGGTGACTTCCCGCCGGGCCATGCTTCTCCGCACGACATGCACGATGCCACCCAGGCTCAGGTCGGAGGGCACGTCCACGCGGCATTCGAGATAGGCCCATTTGGAGGACTCGTCAGAGCGCGCCTCGCCGGTGCTTACCGCGATCTTCTCGCGGGGAACATGGTTGGACAGCAACACGGATTCGACATCTCGGATGTGGTTGCGCATCACCTCTGAAAGGTCGATAGGACGCGACCGCAAGAAGAGCGTCGTGAGGATCACGCACAGTCCCGCAGCCATAACCACCGCCCATACGCCCACGAGAATCGCGAGCCACGAAGGCGCGTGGACGTGGGCCGGTGAAGGCGGCTCGCCGGTTTGCGGGGTTGCCCCCTTGACCGGTTCATCGGGGGGCGTCACTGGAAGTCAACCCACTCGACGGTGCCCACGTCCCGGCCAAGGAAATGCTGGCCGACTCGGGCGAAGGCCGCGGGCGAGTCCGTCACGAGACAGTGGTATTGCTTCAAACCGTGCGCGGCGTCACACATGCCCATGCCATCCAGAATGTCGGCGACCACCTCCGAGGTCGCTTCCGCGCTATCCACGATGGCGACGCCGGGCCCGGCGACCTCCTGGATGACCTCACGCAGGAGCGGGTAGTGGGTGCATCCGAGCAGCAGGGTGTCAATGCCCTCGCTCAGAAGCCCGGCCAGGTAGGTTTCCGCGATTTGACGCGGAACCGGACCGCTGACCCAGCCTTCCTCAGCCAAGGGCACAAACAGAGGGCAGGGCTTGCAGGCAACGTGCATGTCTGGAGCAAGTGAAGTGAGCACGGACTGGTAGGCCCCGCTGGCAATCGTGCCCACCGTACCGACCACGCCGATTCTCCCGTTGCGTGTGGCGGCCACGGCGCGCCGCGCGCCGGGCTCGATCACTCCCAGCACGGGTATGCCGAGTTCATCGCGCAGCACGTCGAGAGCATATGCGGTCGCCGTGTTGCATGCCACAACCAGTATCTTGATATCGCGCTCGATCAAAAGCCGGGCGCAAGCCCGGGCGTAACGGACCACGGTCTCGGCGGACTTGGTGCCATAGGGCACACGCGCCGTGTCGCCCAGATAGACGATTGATTCTCCAGGCAGGCGCTCCGCAACGCGCCGGAATACGGTGAGCCCTCCCACACCGGAGTCGAAGATCCCGAGAGGCGAGCCTGGATCAGGCATGGTTGGATTGCCCGCCTTCCGTTGCGAGCATCCATTGCGGGTCCGGCGTCACGGGGCCTGACAGGTCCAGATGGGACGGGTAGGTCTCGTCCGGGGGAAGGCCCCCAACCAAGAACCGGACGCTGCGCACAGCGATGTCTTTCTCGCCTTTCAGACCCGGCTGCGCGAGCGTGTTGACCACGCTGTACACGAAGAGCGACTCTTCCGACGCGCTCTTCCTGGCGTCCGTTTGAAGCGCGGTGGTGAAATCCACGATGAGTTCACCCGTGTCGAGGAGATACATTCCGCGTATGCCCACGCTCTGTGGAATGACACGTTGAAGCGCCGTGATGGGTCCGCCAATCAAGGCGCCAAGTGCGTTTCGGCAATTCTCCACCGTGCGGCCCGTATACGCGATCGGGCGGGTCTCGCCCACCAGCAGCCGCCCGTCCGGTGACGCGAAGTACAGAGGAACCTCTCGCGTCTCCGCCGGAGCGGTGTCCGGGGTTTTGGGCAGTTCGGGCAATGCTTCAGGAAGGGCCAGGGGATTTCGCCCCAGCCGCACCAGTTCACTCGCCAGCAACACAACGCTGAACAACAGGACCAACGTGAACATGGCCCACATCGCAAAGAAGACTTTCTTGAGAAAGGGTGTTTTCCCGTGATCACTCATCGGAGCGTGCTTATCCTCAATTGCCGGATGCGAGAAACGCCTGAACGCCGGAGGCAATGCCCGCGGCTATCTTACCTTGATAGCCGTCGTCGGCCAAGAGAGACTCCTCGGTGGCGTTGCTGATGAATCCTATCTCCACGAGCACGCCAGGCATGTTGAGCCCTTGAAAGACACGGCACGCCACCGTATGCACACCGCGAGATGTGGCCGACGTGGACTGGGCGAGGGCCTTGGCCAGCTGCTGGGCCAAGGCCTTGCTGGCATCGGCCCCCGCGCGCGCGGATGCCGTAGGAATACTCCGTCCGGCAGGCGTTGTGATGGTGTCAGAAGGCACGAATATCTGGATGCCGTTAGCGGTGGGCGACGCACTTGAACCCGTGTGAATGCTGACGAAAACGCTCCCCCGGCCGCTATTGGCTGCTGAGGCACGCGCCGTCGCGCCCAGCGACTTGTCCTCGGTGCGCGTCATTACCACTTGGCAACTTCCTTCCAACAGCGCGGCGGCTTTCGCGGCCACACTCAAGGTTACGTTCTTCTCCAGAGTCCCTGCCGGGCCGGACTCTCCTGCGTTGTCGCCCCCATGGCCGGCGTCGAGCACGACCACCCAGCGCGGCGCGGGCTCGACAGACGAAGGTTGCGCGGCGGGGGCAGGGGGCGCGGCGCTTGTGCTGGAGGGACTCATCCCCAACTCCGTCATTTCAACGGGCCTGGGAGTGGCGAGACCCTCTGTGGCCGCTGCGAGCGCGCGAGGCGCGGTTCGCTCCGCAACGCGGTTTGCCGAAGGGGCTTCCGGCAAGGAAGCCAAAGCGGTGCAGGCGCAAAGAACTAGCAGCGCCCCCATCGCGGCACGCCCCGGAGTGGACCCTCGCATGGGCCGCTTCACATGCGGAGAGCGGCGCCTGGACATGGAACAAGTCACGTGCACCCTTTTCATGAGTGGATGATACCGGAAGACCTTACTGCTTGCTCTTCTGAAGATTCCTGATTCGCTGCTGCACAAAAAAACTGTCTTCCGGTTCAACGGATTTCTTCGCGGGGTCCCCTTTGGGCCTCGTCGTGAAGATAACAACCACGGTGAGCACCACAAAGAGCGCGATGAGCACGATGACTCCCATCATGTCGCGTCTGGTCATCTGCGACCTTTCGTCTTGAATGAACCGGTGCCTACACCGCGAAATAGCCAGTATCTTCGCCGGTCACTCAGCGCTTGTACTTGGTTCCACCGCTGCTTTCGCCTTTGCCGAAATCAAACGTGTTAAGCGCGGTCCCAATATCCACGGACTTTTTCTTGGGGAGCTTGAGTTTGCCTTGCTGTTGGGCCAATTCCGCATTGAGTTTCTGAAGGCAGGCTTCACACAGTTTCTTGCTGACGCTGATCGCGGGCGCGCCGCAGCGCCCGCACTTGACGCCCTTATTCGCAGCGGTGGTCTCGATGCGTCCCTGCGCCAGCAGACGAAGCACGCAATCTATGGAGACTCCCGTAGTTTCCGACAGCTGCTCCGCCGTCTGATTGGGATGATCGACAAGCGCCTTGCGAACCGTCTCGTAATCATCTTCCTCGACCTGTTCACATGCCGGACAGATGGAACTCCGGATCTTCTCGAACAGCTTCTTGCATCGGCTACAACTTGCCAGAGCCATCGCCCTTACCCTCCCCTTTCGGATGACCAATCGAACGAGAGCGAACTCATATCAATGTCCAAGTTGCCCAGGACGCCAGCTTTCACGACCAGCCGGCCTTCCCTGGACAGGTTGATCCCAACGGTCACCGCACGGATCGCCATCATCTCCCCGCCGTCCTCGGCGCGGGCCAATGGTGCGGTTTGCTGGCGCGAAAACGTTACACGAATCCATACCCGCTTTGCCACCGCGCGATCCAAATCGTCGCGGCCATCATCGATTCCTGTGACCTCAAAAGAGGCTCCGGGGGCAAAGATATACCAATCCTCGATTCCTTCGGGCAGCAAGACGTTGCCTTCCACGGAACGGTCCAGGGCTTTCCCGCAAAGGCCATCCCACGCCGACTCCATGGCGTCCTCCCCCGAGGATTCGAGGGCAACACGATGCATGCGATCATCCATCCATGCCGTTCTGCGAACAATTTCCTCACAGAAACCGTCCTGGACAGCCCGGGCATACCGCACCGCCACCGCCACGTCTGGATCCTCGGTGGCTGCAGTATCCTCGGTGTTACTTCCGGTCTTCTCAGCGTTCACCGGCGGGTCAAAGAGCCTGGTCGATCCAAACCACAGACCCGCCCCCACCCCCGTCGCCACGACAGCGACGAAAAGCAGGCTACCGTTTCTCATTTTTTTCACTTCAGTAGCGTAACATACACCCTCAGAACTGTCAATCGACGCACGTGATATTCGCGTTCGTTCAACGGCGATAAGTCCACTCATCCGTGGCGTACTTGTCTCGTGCAAGTGCTTTCAATGCGGCCCTTTCCGCACGAGCCACGGCGATCCGCTCCGGCCCCGCGCCAAAGGCCTCAGCGATTCCCGCGCGCAAATCGTCCGCGGAAAGCGGAAGGCACCGGACGAAGCCGCGATGGGTTCTGTCGCCGCGGTACTGGGGCCTCTCGGCAGGCTCGCGGAGGTACCGTTCCATCAATGCGGGATCCATCCCGTACAGAAGCGTCCCGTGATGGAGGATGGCTCGCCTTCTGCGTTTCTGGGCGTTTCCCGAGACCTTTTGCCCACCGATCGCAATGTCGGAAGTTCCCTTGTGCGATGCGGACAGGCCGCGCTTCCTCAGAACCTCGCACACGCGGCCCAGAATGTAGCAATACGACCCCCTGATGGTGGCCACTTCCGGATGCTGGTCGTGGGTGAGAACAAGCGTGTAATTGAGGCATCCAGGACCTTGAAGCACGCAGCCCCCCGCCGAACACCTGCGGAGAACAGGTATCCCATCCGCCTCGCAGGCGCGTTCTGCGACATGTTCCCTCAGGACTTGTGACACGCCCAGCACGACGAAAGGCACCGTGCTTTCCCAGAATCGCAGAATCTCGGCATCCCCGTGTTCGACGCGGTCCAGGAGGAACTCGTCACATGCGAGATTCTCTTCCGGCGATTGCAGCGAGAGATCGAGAAGGCGCATAGACAGCCCTTTACCGCTCCCGGCAGCGCGACGCGTTCAGCACGCGCAGTTCAATTGCCTGGCCGCCCGCACCTCATCCAGCCGGCCCACGGGCATGGTTTTCGGTGCTTCGCGCAGCGATTCGGGGTCCGAGTCCACTGCCTCGGCAATTTCGAGCATGGCGTCGCAGAACTCGTCCATGGTTTCGCGGGACTCCGTCTCCGTAGGTTCGATCATCAGGCTTTCCTTCACGGTCAGCGGGAAGTACACCGTGGGCGCGTGGAACCCGCGATCGAGGAGCGCCTTGGCGATGTCGAGCGCCCGCACGCCCTTCTTGGCCTGGGGTACGGCGGTGAACACGCATTCGTGCATGAACGGCAAATCAAAGGCGGGCTCGTACACGTGTTTGAGCTGGGCGAAGATGTAGTTGGCGTTCAGGACCGCATTCTCGGAGGCTTGGCGCAATCCGTCTTTGCCCAAATGGCTCATGTAGGCGTATGCGCGAACGGCCATCATGAAGTTCCCGAAGAACGCCGCCACGCGGCCGATGGACTTTTCGAGATTGCGAAGCTCGAAGCCATCTTCGCCCTTCACGACGCGCGGTCCCGGCAGGTATGGCGCCAGGCGTTCCCCGACCCCGACCGGCCCGGAACCGGGGCCGCCCATGCCGTGAGGCGTGGCGAACGTCTTGTGCAGGTTGTAGTGCATAACATCGAAACCCAGGTCGCCTGGCCGCGCGATGCCCATGATCGCGTTCAGATTCGCGCCATCGTAATAAACCAGCGCGTCATTCGCGTGCATGAGGTCCGCGATTTCCGCAACGGCGGGTTCGAACAGCCCGTGGGTGTTTGGACAGGTCATCATGATGCCGGCCACGGAATCATTCATGGCGGCCTTGACTGAATCAAGGCGCAACGTGCCGTCTTCGTGGGAAGGGATCTCAAGGACCTTGAATCCCGCGATGGCCGCGCTGGCGGGATTGGTTCCATGCGCGGAATCGGGAATCAGAATCGTGTCCTTTTTGCTTCCGCGGTCCCGATGGTACGCCGCCATGAGTAGCGTTCCCGTGAGTTCACCGTGCGCGCCGGCAATGGGCTGAAGCGTCACGTCCTTCATGCCCGCAATCTCAGCTAACCACTGCTCGGTCTCATGGATCAGCTCGAACGCACCCTGGCAATGCTTCCAAAATGCGGGGCTCGTAGAAAGGTGCGGGTGAAGGTGTGCGAACCCGGATAGCGCCGCAACCGCTTCGGCCAGCTTCGGATTGTATTTCATTGTGCACGACCCGAGAGGATAGAAATGCGAGTCGATGCCGAAGTTCAGCTTGGACAGGCGAGTGAAATGCCGGACCACGTCCAATTCGCCCAATTCGGGCAATGCCGCGGGTTCCTTGCGGCACAGCGCCGCGGGCAACACTGCCTCCGGAACATCCAACGGGTCGAGCGCAATGGCGCGCCGGCCGGGAACGGACTTTTCGTAGCTTAATTGCATACTTCCTCCAAGGCGTGGGCGAAGGCATCCAGCTCTTCGCGGGTCCGTCGCTCGGTTACAGCGATCAAGAGGTCGTTTGGCTCACCCGCGCCGAGAGAAGCCAGCGGCAGGCCCGCGAGGAATCCGCGGGAGACGAGCGCGTCGGCCGCTTCTTCGGCGTTCCGCGGCAGCCGCACGGCAAATTCATTGAACGTGGGCCCATGGTTCAGGATTTGTGCGAAGGACAGACGTTTCTTCAAGTACTCGGCCTTGGAGTGGCAGTGGCGGGCCACATCGCGCAAGCCCTCTTTGCCGAGAAGCGTCAGATACACGAGGGCGCGCAGGGCGCACAGCGCCTCATTCGAGCAGATGTTGGACATCGCCTTTTCGCGGCGGATGTGTTGTTCGCGTGCCTGGAGTGTCAACACGAAACCGCGCCGCCCCTGGGCGTCTTCGGTAGCGGCGGCAATTCGCCCCGGCATCTTGCGCACATGTTCCTTGCGCGTGGCCATGATGCCCAGCCACGGACCTCCGAAGTTGAGCGGCACGCCCAGGCATTGCCCTTCCGCGATGGCAATGTCTACACCTATCTCGCCGGGGGTTTTGAGGAGTCCCAGCGAAATCGGGTAGAACGACATGACCAGCAACGCGCCCTCTTCATGGCAACGCTCAGCCAAGGCGGTGAAGTCCTCGATATCGCCGAGAAAGCCGGGATTCTGCACGATGACACACGCGGCACCTTCAGGCGATTCGCCATCCACGAGTTCCAAGTCGAGGTTGGCGACGTGTGTTTCGAGCATGGAACGGTAGATAGGATTCAGCGATGCATGGCAGACAATGCGTGTCCGGCGTGTCAGGCGCACCGCCATAGTCGTTGCCTCAAATACCGCCGTGCCCCCGTCGTAGAGTGAGGCGTTGGCATAATCGAGGCCAGTCAGGCGGCATATCGCCGATTGATACTCGTAAATACTCTGCAGCGTTCCCTGCGAACACTCGGGTTGGTACGGCGTGTATGCCGTATAAAACTCGCTGCGCGATGTGAGCGCGTCCACGGCCGCGGGGATGAAATGGTCGTATGCGCCGCCGCCGAGAAAGCTCGTGACGCCGCCCGCATTGCGGGCCGCCCACTTCTCAAGACGCGCGCGAACCGCCATTTCCGAGATACCTGCCGGCAACGCCCACGATTTCGCGCGCAACTCCGCGGGGACTGACGCGAAGAGATCGTCAATGGTCTGCACGCCGATGACCGACAACATCGCGTCACGTTCGGCCGCAGTCGAGGGAACCCACGTCATAGCTTTTTACGCTTTCTGAATTATTGCGGGGCCGCGATTTCGAAAGCCCCATCGCCATGGCTTCCGTTGTCAGTGTTCCTGCTCGCCGACATATTTCTCGTAAGCGTCCGCGTCCAGCAAAGTCTTGAGCTGCGCGGGGCGGACGCCCTCCAGCCGGAAGAACCATCCCTGTTCATACGGGTCCTGGTTGACGAGTTCGGGCGCGCTCTCCAAATCATGATTGATGTCACAAACGCGCCCGCCGACAGGGGCATACACGTCGCTCGCCGCCTTGACGGATTCGACCGACGCGGCGGAATCGCCTTGCTCCATCTCCGCACCCACTTCAGGAAGCTCCACGTACGTGATGTCGCCCAGTTGCTCGGCGGCGAAGGCCGTGATGCCGACGGTGTACACGCCGTCCTCTTCACGCACCCACTCGTGGTCCTTGGTGAATTTCATGTCTTTGGGAAACATAGTGTTCGCTCCTTACTTCCTGCACGTGCCCGCCGTGTAAAACGGGAGGGATGTTGTTTCAATCGGCAATTCCTTGGGCCCTGCCGTCAGGGCATGCCCCGGCGTCGCGAGATCCTGAGGCACATACGCCAAACCGATGCCGTGTCCCACACTCGGACCATACGTCCCGCTCGTGACACAACCCACCACGGCGCCATTCAACTTGACGTCAAAGTCATGCCGGGGCGCGCGCCTGTCCTCAGTCCTGATCGCCGTCATAACAGCATACCCGCCCCGGGACCGCTGCTCCAAGAGCGCTTCTTTGCCCGTGAAATCCGTGTCCCAAGCCACAAATGATTCCATGTTTGCTTCGAGCGGCGTCCGCGATTCGTCAAAATCCTGGCCCGACAGCAAGTAGCCCACTTCGGTGCGCAGCGTGTCGCGCGCGCCCAAGCCCGCGGGTTCCACCTCTGCGTGCTCCAACAGGGCGCGCCAGAGTGCCGGCGCGCACGCCTCTGGGACAAACAGCTCATACCCCAACTCGCCGGTGTAGCCCGTACGCGAGAGGATGATATCGATGTTTTTCCATCGTGCAGGACGGGCATTGAAGTACTTGAGGTTTGCGGCCTCGGGGATTTCCCGCACAAGCACCTCGCGTGCTGACGGGCCCTGGATATCGATCTTGGCGGTGGTGTCTGACACATCCTCGATGCCGGAGTGAGCGCCTCGGAACAACGGCGACACCTTTTCGAGGGGGCCTGCGTTCGTCACGGCATACCACTCATCCTCCGCGAGCCGAATCGTGATGACATCGTCGATGATGCCGCCCTCGTCATTCAGAACGGCCCCATAGCGGCCCCGGCCCACGGGCAGTCGTTCCGGGTCGGAACACACGAGTCGGGAGTACGCACGTACGGCGTCCTGACCGTGAATTCGGAATTCGCCCATATGGGAGCAGTCAAAGAGGGCGGCCTTGGTGCGGGTATGGAGGTGCTCCATGACAATCCCGCTGAACTGGACGGGGAGCGCCCATCCATGAAAATCGACGACCTTTCCGCCCAGGGAGACATGTTCGTCGTAAAGGGGGGTCTGCCGCATGCTACGCCTCCAGATGCACGTGGCCGCAACGCGAGCGCATCCAGTCAGTGATCGCGACAACGGGGAACCTTGCATTTCCGCAGCGCTGTCGTGCCCAGGCGATCGGCAAAGAACCATCGGCCAAGCCGCTTCCCCGTGGTTATTTCCACGTCGAGTCGCCAGTCACGGCGGGCCGTTCAAGGGTATACTTTGCCATTGCGCCCGCTGGCGTGTCAACTTGCGCCACGATCCGTATGGCGCATGATGGGTTCTGCCGTCCCTCCGGGACTGCACGAGAAGGGGGCGCAGAGGACCCCGGATTGAAATCCGGGGCTACTTTCTGTCGTCCCTACGGGACTTGCATTCGGGACTTGCAGGCGGCAATCGCAGAGCAGCGCTGCCGGTGGCCGGGCTTCTGAAGCATGCTCTTAGAGCTATGGTACGTGCTCGTTCTGTACTGCCGCGCTCGGCGAGCGAGGCAGTACGGAAGAGGCCTTCCTTGTATGCTTCGACAGCCTGTGCCTCAGCTCTTCGGTGTTTCGGTCCAGCTGGCTTTTGCGCCGCCGTGCAGGTCGCTGGCCCATTTGAGGAGGGCGTCGCGTTCGAGCCATACGGCGAAACGGGCGCAAAGCTTGGTCGCCGCCAATTCTTGCGGCGTCAGGCGCGAGAACTTCGTGCCGATGTTTCGCACGACGTGTAGCAAGGTTTCGGGGGTTCCGACAAGTGGCTCCTCGTGGCAGAGCGCCAGCAGGTGCGCCCCTTCCGGCGAATCGTCCACGCTGGTTTCGGAAGTCATGAACCGCACCCAGGACGTTAGGCGGAATCGCACGTAGTCGTAGGTTCGCTGCGTAGCCGCGGCCTCGACGAGCTGGTTGTACCCGTCCTGGCCGGTCTGCCAGGATGTGCGCATCGAGGCTTGGAGTTCGTCCATCCAGCTCTTCTTCAGCAACCCGTCACCGGGCTTCGGCGAGCGGACTTCGAGGAACCCCGCGTCGAGCCCGATCAGCAGCGGCCTTGAGCCTTCCGTGCGGTCCTTTCTGATCCGCTCATACAAACGGTGAATGCAGTAGGCCCCGCGATTGTCGACCAGACCGCCATCCTTGATGCTGTAGACCCCTTCATATCCAAGCTGTGTCCGGGCCGCGCGCATGCGCTCCGTCGTGGTGGCATCGAGACCCTCGTAGACCCAAGCCTGTTCAGGCACAACGGCCAGCAGTCCCGAGCGCACATTGCCGGGGAAGGAGGAACTGTCGCAGGACGCCATGCCCAGTGGATATGACATGGGATCCGTGTGGAACGTCTCAAAGCTCTGCAGGCGCGTTTGCCAAGGGTACTGCGGGCGTTCATCCAGGGCGTAGCGGTAGGGCAGCCGCGTCTCCATGAGGGGCACGCCGGGGTCGTTGATGATGGTCGCGCCGATGACCAGCACCGGGCGCGAAGGCAGTTCCCCGAAGGTGAGTCCGCTTGCGGGATGGCCCGGCTTGCCCTCGAAGAACGTGGCGGCAATCGCACCCGCCAGCGCGCTCCGGGTGTTGATATCAATAGCCAGATTGCGCACCAGCTTATCGGGGCGCGAGACCAGATGCCGCCAGCCCACGCCAGAGACATTCGCATTGAGGCAATCCGGCCAATGATCGAGACGCATTGCTTCGGGACAATGCTCACCATAGGAAAGCGCGAGGAGCGCTGCAGGAACCGCCCCCGTGGAGACGCCGGAGATGTAATCAAGCTCGTCAAACAGGTTGATAGCTTCGCCCGCGCTGTCA
>JADLCA010000179.1 GCA_020847495.1 Candidatus Hydrogenedentota bacterium
CCGGGAACGTGAATCTGCCCGCCGGCGATTTGCAGGGCGAGCACCAGGCCTACACCCTGCAGCCGTCCGGGCAATTGACCGACGCGGCGGCGTACGATCCGGTTATCGTGGCATGGCGCAACGGCGCGCCCGTCCGTCTGCGTGACGTGGCGAGTGTGACCGACAGCATCGAAAACGACAAGATTGCGAGCTGGTACAACAACCAGCGGGCCATCGTGCTGGCCATCCAGAGGCAACCGGGCACGAACACGATTGAGGTCGTGGACTCCATCAAGAACCTGCTCCCATCGTTTCGCGAGCAGTTGCCGGCATCAGTCAGCATGGAGATCCTCTCGGACAGGTCGGAGTCTATCCGGGAGTCCGTCAACGACGTCAAGTTCACATTTGTGCTCACCATCTGCCTGGTGGTTCTCGTGATCTTTCTGTTTCTTCGCAATGTCACCGCCACGGTAATTCCCAGCGTTGCGCTCATTCTTTCAGTGGTTGGCACGTTCGCCTTCATGGACTTCTTCGGCTACAGCGTGGACAACCTGTCGCTGATGGCCCTGACGCTTTCCGTGGGTTTCGTCGTCGATGATGCGATCGTCATGATCGAGAATATCGTGCGCCGCATGGAAGGCGGGGAAGCCCCGAGAGAGGCGTCCTTCAGCGGCTCGAAGGAAATCGGGTTCACGATCGTGTCGATGACGCTTTCGCTGGCCGCCGTCTTCATTCCCGTGCTGTTCATGGGCGGCGTCATCGGGCGCCTGCTTCACGAGTTCGCGGTGACCATCGCAATAGCCATTCTCATATCCGGCTTCGTATCGCTCACGCAAACCCCGATGCTCTGCAGCCGCTTTCTGCGTCCGGTGCCGGCCAGCGGCCACGGTTTCTCTTACAACGCCCTGGAAGCGCTCTTCAATGGATCGCTGCGCGCCTACGAACTCAGCCTCAAATTCGTCATGCGCCACCGCTGGGCGACGATGCTTGGCCTTATCCCGCTGGTGGTGCTGACAGGCTATCTGTTCAAGGCCATGCCCAAAGGCTTCCTCCCCCTGGAGGACACGGGCCAGATCTACGTCTCCACGGAGGGGCCGCAAGGCATTTCCTTTGATGGAATGGTCCGGCACCAGAAAGCGCTTGCACAGGTCGTGATGGACGACCCTAATGTGGGCGGGTTCATGTCCGCCGTGGGCGGCGGCGGAGGCGCGTCTTCCACCAACGCGGGCAGGATGTACATCCGCCTGAAGCCCCGGGACGAGCGCGACGGCATCGAAGACGTGCTCGCGGGGTTGCGGTCCAAATTCGCCGAGGTCCCGGGTATCCGCGCATTCCCGCAGAACCGCCCGTCCATCGTCATCGGCGGACGCCTGTCCAAGAGCCAGTATCAGTTCACCCTGCAGGGGACCGACACCTCCGAGCTGTACCACTATGCGCCGCTGCTCGAAGAGAAGCTGCGCGAGCTGCCCGGTTTCCTCGATGTGACCAGCGACCTTCAGATCACGAGTCCGCAACTCGACATCGACATCGACCGGGACAAGGCTTCCTCGCTCGGCGTTTCCGTGCGCCAAATCGAGACGGCCCTCTATGCCGCGTACGGCTCGCGGCAAGTCTCCACCATCTATGCGCCCAACAATACCTATCGGGTCGTTCTGGAGTTGAAACCGGAATTCCAGGAAGACCCATCGGCGCTGGCCCTGCTCTACATCCGCTCCACCTCAGGGCAACTGGTTCCCCTCAATACCGTTGCCAAAATTACCAAGTCCGTCGGCCCTCTCACGGTGACGCACGTGGGCCAGCTGCCCGCCGTGACCATCTCCTTCAATCTCAAGCCCGGCTATTCGCTCAGTTACGCCGTAGATGAAGTCAAAGGTATCGCCGCCACGCTGCTTCCCCAGTCGATCACGCCCAGCTTCCTCGGCACCGCGCAAGCGTTCGAAGCCTCGATGAGCGGTATGGGCTACTTGCTGCTGGGCTCCGTGCTGGTCATCTACATAATTCTCGGCATTCTCTACGAGAGCTACATTCACCCCGTCACGATCCTGTCAGGCCTTCCCGCCGCGGGCGTGGGCGCGCTCGTGACGCTGCAACTTTTCGGCATGGACCTCAACATCTTTTCCATCGTTGGCATCATCATGCTGATCGGCATCGTGAAAAAGAACTCGATCATGATGGTCGACTTCGCCATCGAAGCGCGCGAGCACCGCGGCATGAACGCATACGACGCCATCGTGAGCGCGTCGCTGATCCGGTTCCGCCCGATCATGATGACCACCATGGCCGCCTTGATGGGCACCCTGCCCATCGCGCTCGGCGTCGGCGCCGGATCCGAATCCCGCCGCCCGCTTGGCTTGGCCGTAGTCGGCGGCCTGATCTTTTCCCAAATCCTCACGCTCTACATCACGCCCGTCTTCTACACCTACATGGAATCGCTCCGCGCCGCCCTCCGCCGGAAAGATCAGGCACCGCTACCCTAGGTCCCTATCCCTCAACATCGCCGGAAACATACGCATTCGATTGGGAAGTTTTGGCTTAAGCTATCGGATGATAGTGCTTTGGACAAGAGGTGCCATAGTGCATGCTCTACGACTCCCAAAGGGTGTTCGGCGTCAAAGTGGCCTCTTCTGTACTGCCTCGCTCTCTGAGCGCGGCAGCCAAGCGCTTTGCTCAAGAGATTGGCTTGACTGCACACAGGCGCGGCTACTTCGAAACCACCGAAAGGCATTCGGAGAACCCTGCGGCTCTGAGGCCAAGACAGGTCGTGTGCTGCCGCGCTCGGAGAGCGAGGCAGTACCAGGATACCGTCCTCTTGCTTCTCCGCGTTCCTCCGCGAACTCCGCGCCCCTACGTTGAAGTTAATTGAAGACCATGGGCAGGGATGCCCATGCCACCGCTGCATCTCCTCTTTGAATCGGTGTAATCGGTGAGATATGCGGACTATTTCGCCGTAAAGTCTTCTAGCGAAAAGACTTGAAAGCTATGTTCCCCTCCGGTTCAAAGAAGGGTATAATAGTCATTGGGGGAGCAACATAACGAGAACAAGCGCAGCCGCGCAATCTGGGGAGTCGCGTGTTGCTTAACGACGCATACAAGACAAAACCGCAATTGCTTGAAGAAATCCGTGCATTACGCGATCGCGTTGCGGTCCTGGAGGATGCTGCGGAGAAAACCGGGCCGCTTGTTCCCGAGGACCCTCGTTCGTCCGGGGACGATGCAGGGCGACATACAGTCCATCTCCAGATTGCGCTGCGAGCCAGCCGTGCCGGGTGCTTTGAATATGACTTTCTGAAGGGCGTGGGTTTCTGGTCGCCCGAACTGGAGGCCATCTACGGTATGGCATCCGGTTCTTTCAGCGGCGACTTCAAGGACTGGGAAGCGTGTGTTCTCCCTGAAGACCTTGCACAAACCCTCTTGGAATTGCGGCGCGCCGTTGAACACGAAGAATCCGTGTCGTCGGCGTTCCGAATCCGCCGAAAAGACAACGGGGACATCCGCTGGATAGAAACGCGCGGAACCATCATCCGTGATGCGAATGGACGCGCTACCCGGGTTGTGGGGATCAATACGGACGTTACGGACCGGATGGAATCCGCCGCGGCGCTTCGTACCTCGGTGGATCGGCTGCGCCTGGCTCAGCGGGCCGCTCTGGCGGGCATCTGGGACTGGGACATGCCCTCTGGAACCCTCATCTGGACAGACGAATTCTACGCGCTATTCCGACTGGATGCCTCAGCGGCACCTTCATTCGACACCTGGCTGGCCGTGGTGCATCCGGATGACCGCGACGCGGCCATGGCGAGAGTAAGCGAAGCTGTTGAACGGCACGTGTCCCTGGAGAACGAATATCGCATTATTCTGCCGGATGGCCGTGTACGTTGGATTGGAGCAACGGGCGACACCTTCTACGATAACGCAGGACAGCCGCAGCGCATGTGCGGGGTGTGCATCGATATCACCTCGCGCAAGGAATACGAGAGCGAACTGAAACGCGCCCGCTCGCTCTACGCCGCACTCAGCCACGTCAACCAGGTGATCGTGCGCACCCGCTCACGGGGAGAGTTGTTTCGGGAGCTCTGCCGTGTCCTCGTCGAATTCGGGGAGTTCTCCGCGGCATGGATCGGCAAGCACGACCCGGATTCACAAACGTTCACATGCGTGGCGCGAGACGGCATGGACGGGACGGCCTCGGCCCTTCCTTTCTGCTTGGATGACAAGAGGTGCGGCGCCTGTCCGATTAGGACCTCGGTCCTCGAAGGCCGGCCGCACATCTGCAACGATTTGAGGAATAGCGCATTCGAGATTCCATGCCGCGACACGATTGCGCAATCCGGCTTGACCTCCGCGGCAACCTTCCCGATACGTGAAAAGGGGGAGCTGCGCGGGATGCTGACGGTTTACTCCCGCGAGGCGGGCTTCTTCGGCCCGTCGGAAGTGTCACTGCTTGAGGAAACCGTCGCGGATATAACGTTTGGCCTGGAAACGATTCAGATTGAAGAGTCTCGCTGGCAGGCGGAAGCGGAACTACATGCCAGCGAGCAGCGGTATCGCACGCTGGTTGAGCAGGCCTTGGATGGGATTGCACTCACGAACGCCGATGGACGCTTCGTCTCCGTCAACGCCTCTCTGTGCGAGATGACGGGCTACTCGGCCGATGAGATGTTGGAAATGACCGTCTCCAGCCTCGTTGCTCGCCGTGAGCACGAGCGGTTTCGGGACCACCTGGCCGCCGCGGGCGCCCGCGTGTTGCCCCTGAGCGAGTGGGGAATCGTGCGCAAGGACGGCTCCCACATCTCCGTTGAAATCAGCCTTCGGACTCTGTCTACGCATGAGCGCCTGTTCGTTATCCGCAACGTCACCGAACGCATGCATGCCGAATGGAGACAGCGCGCGACAATTGACCTGCTGGGGATCTGCAACGAGGCAAGCAGTGTTGAGGATCTCCTTCATTGCCTCATGGGGTATTTCCAGGATGTCAGTGGCTGTTCGGCGGTTGGCGCGCGCCTGAAGCAGGGGTGGGACTTCCCCTACTACGAAACGCGTGGATTCGACAAGGAGTTTGTCCGGCTCGAAAGCCATCTTTGTGTCCGGGATGCCGATGGCGAGATTCTGCGCGACGGCGCCGGCAATCCCGTTCTCGAATGCATGTGCGGCAATGTTCTTTGCGGCCGGTTTGACCCCGAAAAGTCCTTCTTCACTTCACGGGGCAGCTTCTGGACAAGCTGCACGACGGACTTGCTGACATCCACCACCGAAGCGGACCGCCAGGCGCGAACGCGGAACCGGTGCAATGGCGAAGGCTATGAATCCGTCGCGCTGGTCCCGATCCGCAGCGGCGGCGCCACCCTGGGGTTGTTCCAGTTCAACGACAGGCGGAAGGGCCGCTTTTCCCCGGAACTCATTGACCTTCTGGAGGACCTGGTCGACTACGTCGCGATTGCCCTGGCAAAACTACGGAATGAGGAAGCGCTCCGCGAGAGTGAGAGCCGCTTCAGGACGCTCTTCGAACAGAGCAATGATGCAATCTTCCTCCACGGAGTTGAAAAGGACGGCCAGCCCACTCGCTTCATCGAGGTGAATAAGGGGGCTTGTTCACACCTTGGCTATACCCGCGAAGAGCTGCTGCGGATGTCGCCGTATGACATTAATGCGCCCGAAGCCAGGGACCGGTGGCCAGACATCATTGCCGAAATGAAGCACGCGGGGCAGGCCGTATTCGAGTTGATTCACGTGTGCAGGGATGGCCGGCAAATCCCCGTGGAAATCTCCGCGCGGATCTTCCAATACCAGGGTAGACCGCACGCGCTAACGATCGCGCGTGATATCTCGGAGCGGAAGAAGGCCGAGCAGGCGATCCGAACCACCCTGGAGAGTATTACGGATGGATTCCTTTCCTTCGACGCGGAGTGGCGGTGCGATTACATCAATCCCGCGGCGGAGCGAATGCTGGGTGCCGAAGCGAAAGAACTGAGGTCCCGGAGTTTCTGGGACGTGTTCAGTCCTGTGATCGGTACGCGTCTGGAGCAGGAGTATCGCCGGGCGGCCGCAGGCGAAGTCAGGACCTTCGAGAACCTCTATGAGCCGTGGCAGCGCTGGTTTCTCAACCGCTGTTATCCGCGCGAAGGCGGAGGCATGACCCTCTATATTCAGGAAATTAGTGCACAAAAGGAGGCGGAGGCCGCCTTGCGTGCAAGCGAAAAGCACTACCGCACGATCCTCCTGACGGCGATGGACGGGTTCTGGCGGCTTGGTGCAGAAGGACAGATTCTCGAGGTCAATGAGGCCTACTGTCAGATGAGCGGCTACACTGCAGATGAACTTCTGGGCATGTGCATTGGCGACCTGGAAGCCGTCGAATCGCCATCCGAAACCAAAGCACATGTTCGGAAGGTGCTTGCCGAGGGATATGACCGGTTTGAAACGCGGCACCGGAGGAAGGACGGTCAGACTTTTGATGTCGAGGCCAGTGTGCAACTCGTGGGCGGCGAAGACGGCCAAATGGTGGTGTTCATGCGCGACATTTCCGAGCGCAAACGGGCCGAAGAAGTAATTCGTGAAAGTGAGCGGCGGCTGGCCACGTTGATTGCAAATCTGCCCGGGTTTGTCTACCGCTGCAAGAATGACCCGAACTGGACCATGGAATACGTGAGCGGCGGAAGCCTGTCCGTGACGGGCTATGCCCCCGAAGACTTCCTTGACAACCGCCGTCTCGCGTACAACGACATCGTTCGTCCCGATGCCCAGGAGCCGCTCTGGAATTCAATCCAGGAGGCGATAGGCGAGCGGAGACCCTTTGAACTGGAATACCCGATCATCATGGCCTCGGGCGACACTCGCTGGGTCTGGGAACGGGGACAGGGCATCTTTGATGAAAAGGACCGGCTGCTGTTTCTGGAAGGGTTCATCACGGACGTAACGGCGCGCCGGCACGCTGAGGAGGAGTTGCGCGAAGTCTATCTCAAGCACAAAGAAGCCGTGAGCGCGGGAAACGTCGGACTGTGGGACTGGAACCTCGTCACAAACAAGGTCACCTACTCGGCGGAATGGAAAAGCCAAATCGGGTACGGGGAGCACGAGATTACCGACGACTTCGAAGAATGGCGCACGCGTGTGCACCCCGATGACCTGCAGCAGGCCCTCGAAAGGGTAGGCGCGGCCATCAGTGAGTCGAGGCAGAATCATCAGGTCGAATTCCGGTTCCGGCACAAGGATGGCTCGTACCGTTGGATTCTGGTGCAGGCTTCAGTTTTGATGGATGAGACCGGTCGTCCCGTCCGGATGCTGGGTTCGCATGTTGACATCACGGAACGTAAGCGGGCGGAAGAAGCTCTGTCCCTGGACGCCGCCATTTTCAAGAACATTACGGAAGGGATCGTCCTGGTCGGCGCGGAAGACAACCGGATCAAGTACGCCAACGCAAGCTTCGAGGAGATGTTCGGGTATGGACCCGGCGAACTTCTTGGAGAGGACATTGCCATCTTGAACGCCGATAAAGGCGTTCTTGCCGAAGCCGTTCGCGATCAGGTGATGAAGTCGACGATGCAGTATGGTGAATGGCATGGCGAGATCCGCAATAGCAGAAAGGACGGTTCCTTGCTGTGGACATACGGAAGCGCGTCAACGTTTACGCATCCTGAGTTTGACCCCGTCGTGCTGGGCGTGCAGGCCGACATCACGGAGAATAAGCGGGTTGAAGAGGCGCTCCGCGAGCGCGAGGAGACGCTGAACACAGTCTTCGAGAACTCGCGCGTGGCCCTGGAGATCTTCGATAAGAGCGGCGTCTTGAGGCGCTGCAACAAGCGAACCGCCGAGATCTTCGGGGTGGACATCGCCGCGCAGCTGGGCAAATTCAACCTGACGAAGGATCCCAACTATCAGGATCCAGAGGTGTGGCGACGGCTTCGCCGGGGCGAGGAAGTCGAGGGCGAGGTCCTCTTTGATTACGGCAAAAGCCCGTATACGACGAGCCACAACGGCGTGGCTCACCTCTATGTTATTACGACCCCGGTGCCGGACGCCGTATCGAGCGATATCGGCTATATCGTTCAGGTAATCGATATCAGCGACCTGAAGCGGGCAGAGGCGCAACTTCGCGATACGTCCGAGCAACTCGATCTGATGTTGCGGTCGACCGGCGTGGGCATCTGGCATTGGGACGTTCTCGAACAGCGTCTCTTCTGCGATGCGCAAACCCTCCAATTGCTCGGCATCGCCCCGGGATCATTCCAGAGCACGTACGAAGAGTTCTACGGCGCGCTGGACCCGGAATTGCGCGAAACGGTCGACAGCCTCGTGAACAGGAGCATTCAGGATGGCGCACCGTATGAGGCCGAGTACCGCGTACTCTGGCCGGACAAGAGCGTCCATCATCTCTCGGCGCGCGGCAGGGCGGTTCAAGACACGGCGGGCCAATGCGTCCGCCTGGACGGAGTCATATGGGACGCCACGGAGCAGAAGCTGCTTGAGCAGCAGTTGCTGCATTCGCAGAAGATGGAAGCCATCGGTCAACTCGCGGGCGGAGTGGCCCATGACTTCAACAACCTGCTGCAAGTGATACTCGTCAATGTGGACATTGCCCAGGACGGAATAAAACCGGATTCGGCGGAAGGCGAAATGCTGGGTGAGATACGCACCGCGGCCGAACGCGCGGCGGACCTGACCCGCCAGCTCCTGGCCTTCAGCCGCCGCCAGATCATCCGCCCCGTGCGCGTGGATGTGAACGACCTCGTGCAGGGCGTGCTCAAGATGCTGCGCCGGTTGATCGGAGAGCATATCGAACTCTGCTTCCTGCCCGGAAGCCATGTGGCCGATGTGCTGGCGGACAAGGGCCAGGTCGAGCAGGTCATCATGAACCTCTGTGTCAACGCCCGCGATGCCATGCCGCGAGGCGGGCGGTTGACGATTGAGACGGGTAACGAAGTGTTTAGCCCGGAAAACTGCCGCCTTCACCGTTGGGCCCGGGAAGGCGCGTACGCACTTCTGAGGATTACCGATACCGGGGAGGGAATGGATGCGGCCACACAGGAGCGCATCTTCGAACCGTTCTTCACGACGAAAGAGGTGGGCAAGGGGACAGGGCTGGGGCTGGCTACCGTCTACGGCATCATCAGGCAGCACTTCGGGCTGATCAACGTCTACAGCGAACCGGGCGTCGGCACGGTCTTCACCATCTACCTGCCTGTTGTCGAGCGCGATGCGGCCCGGGACGATGCCGAAGCCGCGGCGCCTGTCGTCGGAGGCACGGAAACGATACTCGTGGCTGAAGACGACCACGCAATTCTCAGAACGCTCGCGATGCTCTTGCGGGGCTCGGGATACACGGTGTTGACCGCCGCCGATGGCAAGGAGGCGGTGCAGACGTATAAGGAGAACGCCGATTCGATCGACCTCGTCATGCTGGACGTCGTGATGCCCGGCATGAGCGGCCGCGAGGTCATGACGCGCATACAGGCCATGGGCTCGAACGTGCCGTTCCTCTTCAGCAGCGGTTACAGCGAAGACGCCATCCACACG
>JADLCA010000180.1 GCA_020847495.1 Candidatus Hydrogenedentota bacterium
CATTCCCCCGGAGATCGCTCTGACGATGGTGAACAACATCTTCGCGTTCAACACTGGGCCGCATATCGGGGACGGCCCGACGGGGATCTACCTCGGTCCCAAGGTGCGTCTGACCGAGAACCACAATCTGTTCTTCAGCCGCGAGGATGGCGAAATCCAAGCGGAGTTCGTGCCACGGGCAGACAAGGTCTTCAGTCGCGCGGAAATCCTGGACGGAAACTGGACCACAGCAAGCGGACAAGGCACGGGCGATGTAGCATTCGATCCGCAATTCACAGCGCCGTGGCCCAACGTGGATCTTGGATTGAGCGTGGGCAGCCCGGCTGCGGATGCAGGTTCTGACGCACCCGCGCCTTCCACCGATATTGCAGGCACAGCGCGGCCTCAGGGATCCGCACCTTCAATCGGGGCATACGAACGCTGACTCTCAACCACGTGCGGAATATGCCGCGAACACACACAATCTTCGCGTCAGTACCTAGCTTCGATCGATACGTCGCCGCTCATTCCGGTAATGTCGACATCGCCGCTGCCGGCATCGAACACCGCGTGCGGCTGACCGTTCACCGTGACCGATTGAATCGGGGCGGACTCGGCGTGCCGGAACCGCACCAGAATGTGCCCTGGCTCAGATCGTAGATTGAGCGATACAGCGGCTGAAATGGTGCTATCGTCCGCGGACGGCCGGTACTCTACGCCGACCTTGCCGAAGGGCGTCGCCGCTTCTCGCAGTGAGAACGGCTTGTCCTGCGCAAACCATGCCCGGGGCACGGCGCGCCCGAAATGCAGCAAGTCCCCGCGCGAGTATACAAGCATGTAGCGCAGCCACGCGCAGGCGTTCGCCTCATCGCTGGGTTTGAATACGACGCGATTTGAGAAACCCAGCCACGGCATCGGATGCTCGACCATCGCGTTCACCTCTTCGCGATAGCACGCGCACCACGCGTTGTAAAACATCCAGATGTAGATCTCGGGCTCGTCGCGATCGAGATGCGGGAGCAGCCCGGCGAGCAGATTGGGCTGCATCGAAATGCCTGCCCGGTTGAACCAGGTATTCTCGAAATCCGGGATGAAATAGCTGTACGGCGGCCTCGTGTAGCGATTGTCCTGGAAGTCGTCAAGTATCCATTGGCCTTCCTTGCTCCCGGCGTCGTACAGGCCGCTCAACAACAGATAAACGGAACCCTCCAGCGTTTCCCGAATCCAGCCCACCTGGCGTCCGCGATGATAAAGACGGCTGGGGTAATTGGGGATCCAGCGGCCATCGCGCAAACGCACCAGCGGCGTGTGCTGGCGCATGACCTCGAACCCGGCGATCAGATCGGCCCGGTAGGCGTCCGCTTCCGCCCGCACGCGTTGCGCTTCGGCATGGCCGATCGATTCCAGCGCGCAAGCCGCGCTATCCGCGCCCCGCCACATCAGCGCGTTCGTGCTGAGCCAATAATGGAAATCTTCGACATCCTCCAGGCTTCCCGCAGGAAGGAATCCGCGTTCCCACCCCCGTGAATGAGGCAGGTCAGTCATCGTGTTCTTGCGCTGCCGGAAGATCCAATCGGCACCCGCAATCGCCGAATCCGCGACGGACATGAACCATTCCGTATCGCCGGTGAAGGCCAGGTGCTCGCACATGGCCCACAATACCCACGCATGATGCTGGTTGTAGTTGCCGTGCTCGAATCCTCCCGCGCCGAAGTACATGCCGTCATAGTCGGTGAAGTTGCCGGGCTGCGGTTTGGTGCCCTGGTACTTCACCCACAAGTCCAGTCGGCGCTGCGCCTGCTCGTGGAGGCCGCGCTCGTCGAGTTCATGGACGATCATGCACGACTCGTTGCTGAAGTTGCCGTACACCGACGTGCCGACGGACGTGTTGATCGCGTGTGCATCGTCCGGCATCGTGAAATCCGACACTTGTACATGCGAGAAGTGAGACGCATAAAGCGCGTTCAGGCGCGGCTCGGGAGTATGCAGCACAGATGCAGTCTTCCCAATTTCCCGCCAATACGCCGTGCAGTCCGCGTATGCGTTCGCGTATTGAAGCGACGTCAATGCACCGGTTTCTGCCACAGATTCCAGAGCAATATGCGGGATCTTCACGACGGCTTCGCAGCTCTCCCCCGGCCCGAGTTCCTTGCTCAGCGTGACGCCGCCTTGCGTAGCCTGAACGTCCATAGCTGACTCGACCGCGCAACGCAGGAATGCCGGATCCGTATTGTCCCCTTCGGGGCCATACACGAAGTACAGAGACTTTCCCTGCGACTCTACCCGAAGAGGATTCGCCGCGACACGCACGTGCTCGTTGTCGTGCTGGTCGACCGCCAGCGGGATCTCCGCGTGCGCGGTCTCGGCGCCTTCATTCCGCACCACGAACCGCAGAACGGCTACCATGGGATCGTCACTTGCCCATGTGCCGCCCATCAGCGTTGTCAGCAGCGGAACCGCAAAGACCTTTTGCTCCAGGATGAGCCCTCCGCGCCGCACACTCAGATTGATGATGTTTGCGGGTTCGGGGTCCGTGTAGCGAGAGAGAGTCTTCCAGTCTTCCAGGCCAAATCGAAAGTGCGTGATCCCGGCCATGTGCGTGCGGTCAGTGTCCCGCCCGGGTATCCACTCCACATTCCGCGGATAAACCCACACCTCTCCATCGGGCTCCACGCGGAACCTCTGCCGTGCGAGGGCAACGCCCACGAAGTAGGGAACCTCATGTGGCCGTGGCTGGCCTCGGTACGCGTTTGCATAGCTCTGTTCGGCACCTTGAGACACACGCGCGCTGATGGTCTGCGCACCAGCATTTCGCTCCAGGTACTGCTCAAACGTGGTTGGATCGTCCGCACGAGTGATATACACGCAATAGTCCGGTGACCAGACCGGGCCTTCACTTTCGAGACTGGTCACTGAGACGGTAAACGCGTCACTGTCCAATCCAACCG
>JADLCA010000181.1 GCA_020847495.1 Candidatus Hydrogenedentota bacterium
AGAAACAGCGCCCGGTTGGGAAGGCCCGTGAGGGCATCATGGAACGCCTGATGGGCAAGCTGCTCTTCCACCCGCTTGCGCGGCGTGATGTCCGTTTGCGAACCAGCAAGCCGCACGGGCCGCCCATCGCCGTCGCGGACAGCGAGACCTCTGCACAGAACCCACAGGTAGGTGCCATCCTTGTGCAGGATGCGGTACTCGGCCTCAAAGTGGTCCGACTCCCCTTTCAGATGCGCGCCGAGCGTTGCCTGGACGTAAGACCGGTCTTCTTCATAGACGAGTGCAAGCCATCCATTGGGATCGTTCCCGACCTCTCCCTCCTCGTAGCCGAGCATCGACTTCCACCGGGGAGCCAGGTAAATGGTGCCCTTCAGCAGGTCCCAGTCCCACAGCCCGTCATTGGCCCCATCCACGGCCGCGGCGAAACGCTCTTCACTCTTCCGCAGAGCATCTTCCGCCTCACGCTGTAGCCGGCGGTCCTCGTCAAGGAGTTCCAGCATGCGGTCGAACTCACGCGCCAGCACGCCGATGTCGTCCTTGCGCATCATCCGCAGACGGGCCGAAAGGTCATTGGACTGCGCGACGTCGGTCGCGTGCCGCGTGAGCCGGGCCAGAGGCGTCGTCACGCCCCTCCGGAAAACCGCGATCAGTGCGACCATGGCCGCCGCCCCCAAGCCTATCTGCGCCAGCAAACCGGATTGCAGGGCCTGGTAGATCCGCGCGCGGACATCCCGTTGTATGTCTGTCTGGAGCAGCAGCGCGGAAGACCCATCCAGCCCAGGGAATCGCCCATAGGCCCGCATAACGGAGGCTGAAACGGGAACCACATCGGCTGAAACGCCGCGAGAATTGAGCCGTCCAAGCGCGTCACGCGCTTCAAGCGGAAGTGCCGGGTCCGTCGCAGCCCAACACTGGAAGGCCACTCCCGACTGACGCGACAAGACACGCAGCAGCCGTTCATCGAGGGATTGCCCAACGACGACCCATCCCCGGGCAGACACCTCACCAAGCACGGGAACCACGGAAAGAAGTACTGCCGAGCTGTTTGCCAAGACGATCCCCTTCGTCCCCTCGCCCGGCAAAGTCTCCCATCGAAGGCCGGCAACCTCTGCCGTTGCTTCCGTGCTTCCCGCCGACTGCCTGCCCCCGGAAGCCCGAACAACCCTGCAACGGACACCGTGGTCCGCCCCAAGAACGTAGGCAAATCCAAGTATGTTAGCGTCCACCGCATTTCGGAGGAACTCGACCACCTCTCCCGGCGGGTTCGCGCTACCGCAACTCGCAACCACATCAGGGCGGGCTGACCAATCCTCGGCGAGGGCATGAAGGTCCCCGAGCTGCCGGTTCAACGTGTCGATGCACCGTAACATGCCCCGCGCGGCGGCTTCTTCCTCCAGCGGACCCAATTGCTCCAGAAGCAAATAGCGCTGGAAACCGTACCCAAGACCGAGGAGGATGGCGATGGCCGCTACGAGCACCAGTTCAACCTTGACCCGAAGCGACATAAGGCTCCCTTGTTGGAAGCCGACCTTGACACCCCGACACCCAGAGCATGCACGCGTACCACAACAACAAGAAACGTTCAGACGTTCCCGGCGATGCTAGACTGCCACTCAAATGGGCTTTTGTCAATAGTAGGCGGCGGGAAACAGCACTTAGTTAAACCTCTGCCAGACACGGAGCATGCGCTCCGAAGTCCCTTCCCACCCCACAGGCAAGGGACTTGCGCCCAGCAACCGCGCCATCTCCCGGTACAACCGCTCCCGGGGATGCTTGTACGAAAGACTCCCGACAACCAAATTCCGCGCGAGGTTTTTGGGAATCAGCCCCAAAGTGTTCACGTCCGGCTCGCGCACTCCAGTCCAACTCGCGTAAGACTCCGTGCTCTTCCACGGGATTCCCGTGCGACTGGTTTCCAAGTACAGCAGCATGCGCGACCAAGAGCGGGCCATTTCGTGGAGTCGTTCAGAACATGGTGGACCCTGCTCTACCCGATCCGGCAAGGATCGAAAAAGCAATGACTCCTCGTACACCGCGCGAATGTTCATATCGCGAAGCTCAGCGTGCTCGTCACAAAGATCGGCGAAGAGTGCTTCTCGACCTGCATAGGGTGTCTTGTACTTCTCGTGGATCATGAGTGCCGTATCGCCTAAGGCCTGCGCACACTTGAAGTAGTTCCTCCGGACAAAATCCTCATCCTCCGGCGGAGCTACCCTTGCGGCTATGCGGAGCGCGAATAGCAGTCCGGCTCCGCGATTGAGCATTAAGCGAAGCGCCTCAGTGAGAGGCAGAGGTTTCAACAAGATGTCGGGGGCATTGGCGCGGATGACATCCTGCGGGCCGGACAGCACGATATGCCCTAGCAGCACATCCTGCCACATCATGTAATGAGGCCACGTCTTGATTTGTTCGATCGTCTGCGGACGGCTCATGTCCACATGGATGCCAAACAGTTTCTCCGGCCACGCGGCTTGTATCGCCTCGAGTGGCCCCCGCGGAACTGCGGAAGGGTTGCGCACCACCAGGATCAGGTCCAGATCGTTGTATGGCCGCTCCTGACCGTCCACGACGACAACGCCGCCTTCGCCGCGGCCATACCCTCCGCCAAGAACGACCGCAACCAGGTTGTCGCGTAGCGCCTCCACAATATCGCGCGTGAGCGCCGCCAGTTGTGCCTTAAGCCAAATCTCAAATGCGGGCGAGCCGTGCTGTGTGTACATCAAGGTGCTGTCTGCCATTTCGCGAAAGCTCTTCCCCCGAGTACTGAGCTACACCTTATCTTGGCCAAGCATCGAAGTATGATCACGTTCTGTATGGTGGTTCAACACAACCCGCTGACCGTACGAGGCGTCGCGGTCCCC